>NZ_JAHZCJ010000002.1:300000-512501 GCF_019422935.1 Desulfovibrio sp.
TTCTTCTATGTCCAGATCCTTGTAGGCTATCTGGCCGTAGGCAAGACCGCGTGTCTGTATACAGGGCATGGTTTCTCCTGATGGCTGACGTGGTGCAGGACTATCCCGGCGTAGGCCATCCTACAGAGGAGCGCGGCAAGGTCAACAACCTGTAAGCGTTTTGTGCCGCGCAGCAGAATTTTTTTACATCTGCGCCAGAATCTCCATCCCTTGCGCGGGGCGGCTTCTGGGCTGTTTTTTTCAGTCAGGCCGCCGTCTGCCGCAATCTGGGGCTGATGGGGCATTGTGCATTGGCGTGTATGAGGCTATGGTACGCTACCAAGTAATTTTTTATGTACAGGAACAGCATGTCCCCATCGTTCGAAGATTTTCATTTGTCCCCGGAATTGTTGCAGGCCGTCAAGGATATGGGTTTTGAAGAACCCTCTCCTATTCAGGTGCTTGCCGTACCCTTTCTGCTGACTGGCCGCGACGCGGTAGGTCAGGCCCAGACCGGCACCGGCAAAACAGCCGCCTTTGGCATGCCCATTCTGGAAAAGCTCACACCCACAAGGGCGGTGCAGTCGCTGGTGCTTTGCCCCACGCGCGAGCTTGCCATCCAGGTTGCCGAAGAACTCAGCAAACTGGCCGCCCGCATGCGCGGCGTTGCTATTTTGCCCATATACGGCGGTCAGGCCATTGAACGCCAGCTCCGCGCTCTTGAACGCGGCGTGCAGGTGGTGGTAGGCACCCCTGGCCGCGTTATGGATCACCTCCAGCGCGGCACCCTCCGCCTGGGCGGCGCAACCACCATTGTGCTTGATGAAGCCGACGAAATGCTCGATATGGGCTTTCGCGAAGATATAGAAGCCATTCTGGAGCGGGTGCCCGCTGAATGCCAGCGCGTACTTTTTTCGGCCACCATGCCCCCGGCTATTTTGCAGTTGAGCAAGCGCTTTCTGCGTGAGCCGGAAATGCTGGCCATTGCCCAGAAAACCCTGACCGTGCCCGCCATTGAGCAGGTCTATTACGAAGTGCGCCCCCATCAGAAGATGGACGCGCTGTGCCGTGTGCTGGATGCCCAGGGATTCCGCAAGGCTCTGGTGTTCTGTTCCACCAAGCGCAGCGTGGACGAAGTGACGGCCCACCTGCAACAGCGCGGCTATCAGAGCGACGGCCTGCACGGCGACCTTGCCCAGTCGCAGCGCGACAGGGTCATGCAGCGTTTTCGCGGTGAGGGGCTGGACATTCTGATCGCCACGGACGTTGCCGCGCGCGGCATTGACGTGGACGATGTGGATGCCGTGGTCAACTACGACATTCCCCATGACGCAGAGCGCTACGTGCACCGCATTGGTCGCACCGGGCGTGCTGGCCGCGTGGGCAAGGCCTTTACCTTTGTGACCCTGCGCGAGCAGCACAAGCTGCGCGACATTATCCGGCACACCAAGGCCCGCATCCAGCAGGAACGCCTGCCCTCGTTGCGCGACGTTGCCAACATCCGCACATCGCGGCTGCTGGACGAAGTGCGCGCCACACTGACCGCCGGTGCGCTGGAAAGCTGCATGCAGATGGTGGAAGACTTTTTGTCCGAACAGTTTGCAGACGATGTGATCACCAGCCGCGATGTGGCCGCAGCCCTGCTCAAGCTGCTGATGCAGCGCGATTTTGGCGATGCCACCAACGTGCCGGAAGAAGACCCCCTGGCCGAAGCGCCCCGCCGCTTTGGTCGTGACAGTCGCGATGGCCGTGACGGGTTCCGTCAGGGCGACCGCGATGGCGCGCGCCCGCGCCGCAACGATGCCCCCATGACCCGCCTGCACATCAGCGTGGGCCATGCTCACAAGGTTTCGCCCGGCGAAATGGTGGGCGCCATCACTGGCGAATGCGGCATTGCTGGCCGCAGCATCGGCGCAATCAGCATCCAGAAGCATTTCAGCCTTGTTGAAGTGCAGAGCGAATTTGCCGATGACGTGTTGGCAGTCCTGAACCGGGGCGTGTTTATTGCCGGTACGCGCGTAACCGCCAAGCTCGACACAGGCGGCGGCTCGTTCCAGCGCAAGAGCTTTGGCCCCGGCGCCCGTGCACCGCGTGGCCCCCGCCCCGGATACCCTGCCCGCAATCAGCGCGATGGCGGTGGCAACGGTGGTGGCGGCGGTAAGCGGTTTACGCACCCCGATAAATGGGGCAGAAAACCGCGCGGCGCAGAAGACGACAGGGATTGATCTTTGTTGCTAGCAAAACGGCCCGTTGGCTCATAGAGCCGGGCCGTTTTTATTTCGTCTACGTGCCACTCCGCCAGATAGTCTGATGCGTGAGAACTGTCCCCGCATCCGCCAGTAAAATCACGCAAGCAGCGTGTGTGTTTTATACTACTGAAATATCTGGAAAATTGATCAGGAATCTGTCGGGAAAACTGACCGCCGGAGGGGCGTTCGCCCGTCTTTGGTGTAGAGTCTTGTATATCCCTTTGTATGTCCCAACGAAGAAAGGGCTTATGGCGGTTAGCCATAAGCCCTTAAAATATATGGTGGGTCGTGCGGGGATCGAACCTGCGACTCTCTGCTTAAAAGGCAGATACTCTACCTACTGAGTTAACGACCCGTAGAGACGCGGAATATAGCGACAGCCTTAGCAACTGTCAAGCGCGTCGTGCGACAAAATGCCGATCAAACCCATATTTGCTCAAAAAAACGCTATGCGCCCTTCTTTTCCAGCTTGGCCCAGGTGTCGCGCAGCGTGGTTGTGCGGTTGAACACGGGCTTGGCATCGGTGCTGTCCTTGTCCTTGCAGTAGTAGCCAAGGCGTTCAAACTGCATCTTGTCGCCAGCCTTGAAAGTAGCCAGGGCAGGTTCCAGCAGGGCCTCCACCTTTGTGAGCGATTCGGGATTGAGGTTATCCAGAAACGTCTTGCCCTCGGGCGCGGCATTGGGGTTTTCCACCGCAAAAAGCTGATCGTACAGGCGCACTTCTGCGGGGATGGCGTGAGCCGCCGACACCCAATGGATGGTTCCCTTCACCTTGCGGCCATCGGGGCTTTGCCCGCCCTTGCTTTCAGGGTCGTACACGCAACGCAGTTCAACCACGTTGCCCGCATCGTCCAGCACGGCCTCGCGGCAGGTGATGAAATAGGCGTAGCGCAGGCGCACTTCCGCACCCGGAGCCAGCCGGTGGAACTTCTTGGGCGGCTCAAGGCGGAAGTCGTCCCGCTCAATATACAGCTCGCGCGAGAACGGCACCTTGCGGCTGCCATAGGAGGCATCTTCCGGGTGGTAGGGCATGTCAAACTCTTCCACCTGGCCTACGGGATAGTTCTCAATAACCACCTTCACCGGGTCGAGCACGGCCATAACGCGCGGGGTATGCTCGTTGAGATATTCGCGCACGCAGAACTCGAGCATGGAATATTCCACGGTGGAGTCGGCGCGGGCCAGGCCGATGCGGGAGCAAAATTCGCGCAGGGCCTCGGGCGGAATGCCCCGGCGGCGCATACCGCTCAGGGTGGGCATGCGGGGATCGTCCCAGCCTGTAACGTGGCCTTCCTTCACCAGCTGGATGAGCTTGCGCTTGGAGAGCACCGTATAGGTGACATTAAGCCGCGCAAATTCGATCTGCTGCGGACGGTACGCGCCAAGGGTTTCGAGCACCCAGTCGTACAGTTCGCGGTTATTGATGAATTCCAGCGTGCAGAGCGAGTGGGTGATGCCCTCGATGGAATCGGACAGGCAGTGGGTGTAGTCGTACATGGGGTAGATGCACCACTTGTTGCCCGTGCGATGGTGTTCCGCATGGCGGATGCGGTACAGCGTGGGATCGCGCATGACCACGTTGGGCGAGGTCATGTCAATCTTGGCGCGCAGCACCTTTTGACCATCGCCAAATTCGCCCGCGCGCATTCGGCGGAACAGATCAAGATTTTCGTCCACGCCCCGGTTGCGCCAGGGGCTTTCGCGTCCGGGTTCGGTCAGCGTGCCGCGATATTCGCGGATTTCTTCCGCCGAGAGGTCGTCCACATAGGCCTTGCCCATCTTGATGAGCTGCTCGGCATAGTCATAGAGCTTCTCGAAGTAGTCGGAAGCGTAGAATTCGCGGTCGTCCCACACGCCGCCAAGCCAGCGCACATCCTCACGGATGGAATCAACGTATTCCGTTTCTTCCTTGGTGGGGTTAGTGTCGTCAAAGCGCAGGTTGCACAGCCCGCCAAACTCCCTGGCAACGCCAAAGTTAAGGCAGATGGACTTGGCATGCCCCAGATGCAGATACCCGTTCGGCTCTGGAGGAAAACGCGTGTGCACGCGATTGCCGAATCGGCCCGAAGCGTTGTCTTCGGTTATACGGGTGCGGATGAAATCCAGGCCGACTTTTGCAGTATCGCCAGCGGCGGCGCCTTCGGCAACTGTGGCGGGTGTCGTATCATTTTCGGGGGCCATAATGCGCTCCAATAGTTCCATTTAATGAGAAGTCCATAAAATTACGCCAAGCTGCGCCCCCGGTCAATGCGTGGCTGCATCAGCCGCACGGCCTGCGCGTGATGCCCTTTTATTCATAGATGGCAGAACATTCTTGACAGGTGCCGCCGTCTAGGCTAGCTTGCTTTTCTGCATTCTGGTTCGCTTAATTGCTGGCCTGATGCATGCGGAGAGGTGTCCGAGCCGGCCGAAGGAGCTCGCCTGCTAAGCGAGTATACGGGCTTAAACCTGTATCGAGAGTTCAAATCTCTCCCTCTCCGCCACATACGCAAGTAAAACGGCGAGTTACTGAAAAAGTAACTCGCCGTTTTTGCGTCTGAATGGGGTGAAACTCGGGGCAGCGCGGGGTGGCGTACATACCGCCATACATACTTTTGGAAAATTGCGACGTTTTTTAAAGCGCTGGGGCGGGGTCCGGGTCAACACATTGTCATTACTAAGTTAACTTTCCAATTGTACACCTCTGGTCCCAAGCGTATATGGAAAAAGTATTCGTACAGTTATCCTGAAATTCGATCTGTTTTTTCTTGCCGTGTTGTTTGTGGAATCTGCAACAGGAACGGTATTTTCAAGGAGAACACTATGAATCGCCGTTTTTTCCTTCAGCTTTCCGCTTTCGCCGCTGCCAGTTCATTAATCCACTGGAATTTTGCAGAAGCTGCCCCACCCCAGACACCAGGAACATACGATGCAGTTGTTGTGGGCGCGGGCTTGGGAGGGCTTGTTTGCGCCGCCTATCTATCCAGGCACGGGTTCAGAACCGCACTGATCGAGCAGTATGACATCCCCGGCGGTTATGCCACATCGTTTACGCGCGATACGGACAAGGGGACATTCCAGTGCGAGGTTTCACTGCATTCCTCGGTGCTTGCCTCTGGGGCAATGCGGACCCTGCTTGAGGAGCTTGGAGTGTGGAGCAACCTTACGTTGGTGCCGCATCCACACGCCTGGAACTCCCACTTTCCCGATTTTTCCATTGCTGTTCCCGCCAAATGCGGGCTGGACGGCTTTGAACGCCAGCTAGCGGGTTTGTTTCCGGCAGAGACCGCCGGGCTTGCCGATCTCTTCAAGTTATGGCGCGGCATAATGACTGAAACTGCTACCCTGGAAAAAGGCTTGCCCAACAGCGAGCAGTCACAGTTCCCTCGCCTTTTCCCCTCTTTATGGGCTATCCACGACAAAACCGTGGGTCAGGTTGTGAATGCATATATCCGCGACCCCAAGCTCAAAGCTGTACTGGAACAAAGCTGTGGATATTACGGCCTGCCGCCGTCGCAGCTTTCAGCGTTTTATTATTTTCAGCCAACTGGCGAATATATTGAGCAGGGAGGTTCATACATCAAGGGGACTTCGCAGGCTTTGTCCGATGCTCTGGCTAAAGCCATCACCGATGCGGGCGGCAAAACATTTTTTGGAACAAAGGTTGCGGAAATACTTGTTGAAAACGGCAGGGCTGTTGGTGTTAAGACCGATGACGGGCAGACGTTCAAGGCAAAAGCGGTGGTCTGTAATGCGAGCGCTCCGCAGGTTTTTGAAAAACTTCTCCCCAAGGGCATCCTGCCCAGGCAGGAACACGACCGATTGGCAGCCTACACATGTAGCCCAAGCAGCGTCATTGTGTGGCTTGGGCTCAACAAGAATATTACCGGGCAGTTCCCCAATCCCGAATCCAGCTATTATACGGGCTATGACCTTGACGCCGCCTATGTGCAAAGCATGAACTGCAACTTTGACCAATCGGGCTTCTCCCTGATGGCATACGACAATCTTATTCCCGGTTTTTCACCCCAGGGATGTTCAAGTCTCTGCATTGTCAGTCTGTGCGGTTATGGCGCATGGCAGGGGTTGGAAGCGGAGTACCTGAATGGTGGCAGTGCGGCCTATGAAAAAAAGAAAAAAGAAGTGACCGATCTGCTTATTGCGCAGGTGGAAAAGCTGGCAATTCCGGGGCTGTCCAAAATGATCATAATGCGCGACAGTTCCACCCCTCTGACAAATGTACGTTTTACGCTGAACACCGCTGGCGCTATTTACGGCTATAACCAAAGTGTGGACAATTCCTTTATGACGCGCCAACCCAACACCACATCTGTACCCGGCCTGTTCCTGGCCAGCGCATGGGGGAACCCTGGTGGAGGCTTTGGAGGCGCGCTGGGCGGCGGAAAATCCGCTTTTAGGGATGTGGCAAAGGCCCTGACCTCAGCCACATAACAGGCATACGCTCGCAATGACCCGTCCAAACTGACAGCTGGGGCCGCTTTGACATGCCTGCAACAACCGCAACAAGCAGCACGGTAAAAGGCTGACCCAAGCGGCCCCAGCTGTCTTGATGGGCAGCAGGACCTCTTCAGGCAGGTACGAATATACGTTGAGGAGTCTTGTCAAAAAATGGTGCTGCGCCAAAAGCTGACTTTTTTCTCTCAAAATATACGCTCGTCAGTATTCCGCAAACTACAACAACCTTTACTTGCCCGGCAGGGCTTCAGAGCAGTATCAATTCTGTTTATTCGGTGTTCTGCGGGATGCCATTACGGAGGCATTCGTTAGTACCGCGCATTCGCTAGCAGAAATGGCGCGCTGCCTCAAAGCAACCCGCCCTTTCTACTGGCACAGCCAAGCCTACCCTTCTGCCTCAGCCCCGTCACCGTGGATAGCTACATCCCCAACCACCCCTTCAATGACCCCGGCCAAGCGGCCAAGGTTGGGGGCAACGCTCCGCAGGTGAATATCAGTCGTGGGGGGGCCGCTGGTGACCCAGAAGTTGCTGGATGTCGGTCAACCCGGCCTATTGCGATTTCATCAGGCAATGGCGAAGAAATGCCGAATGGCGTGGAACCCGAGGGGGTCCCCAGCCTTCTCACAAAGCCGCTTCAGCATTAGCTTCATCGAGGGCTGCCGCATGGAGTATGGGGCCTGAGTAACCGGGTTAATGAACAACAAACCCCATATTGCCCGTAATTGACCTCTGTTCAGCCACTAAGACATGCAGCCAGACGAAAAGGAACATCTAGCGCCATTGCATAGCTGCCTATTTTTCGGAGGAATAGGGAGGCGTACATTGCGTTGGAAGATCTGCACGAGATTTTTCTTAAACCTACGGCGGGCCTTACCGACAGATATTTGAGCTACCACGCAGCAACAGTTCTGGGGGCGCAACCGGCAAACGTACTCGGGCGGGAGCATGAAAACTCCATGGCATCCATTTCAACCGTTGAACATGTTTTAGTGCTGCTTCAAACATCGTTTCGCCCCCATCCAAATCAAGTCAGGGGGCATCCGGTCGAAATAACGGCAACTCCATACAGCTCCGTTGACATCCCAGTGCTTGGCATATAGTGACTTTCGCCAAGATACTAGGAGGCAACCTTGAACATTCGCGCAATCAAAGAATGGATTCCATTCTTTTTCCTGGTATCCCTCACAGCAGGAATAAGCACACTTTGCCAAATCTGGAGCATCCACCCATCCGCCCCGATCATAGGAATTAACCTTCTGGCAAGTCTTGCCGTCCTTTCTTTTGCAAATAAAAAAGCTTGCGTCATTATTTTTTTATTGCAGTGCATATTGAGCATCATACTAACTTCTGCATCTTCCGCCCTAAAAGAACCACTTACCTTAACGGCCATTTTGAATGGGATGGACTATGCCCTTGATTTTGGAACGTCTATTTATATCTATATTCAAGTGTATATGGCATTGTTTTTTGCAATATGCCTAATACTTCAATTGCTTCTTGTTTATAGGATTAACTGGAACGTTAAAAGAACGAAAGTTGGTGTCATTTCCTTAATTGCACTGTTTTCAGTTTTTGCCATCAGCCTTACTTCTCTGCCATTGTCTGCATTTTGGCCAAATGAAAAGACGCAGCCTGGCGAAATTGTAAACTGGAATCCACCGGAAAGACGATCTTTACACAAGCGTGGCTATCTAACCACATATCTTATAGAACTTTTCACAGGATACACCTTAAGGGTCAAGCACCTTCAGCCAATTATGGATACCCCAAACGGAACTGAAGACATCCCTGCTTTAAAAGCAACGGGGAAGATTATCTTTATCCAGGTTGAAAGTCTTGACTACGATCTGCTTAACGCTACCGTAGGGGACGAATATGTGATGCCTTTTTTGCACGACCTGCAGAAAGCAGCGATAGTCATTCCCATTGACGGGGCAAAAAAGCTTGGATCTGCAAATTCCGACTTTGAAATATTCACAGGAAATATTGCATCATCGAACTATATACACTATACATTCACAAAAACATTTCCCAACTCTCTTTTGTCTGAAATATCAAAGAAGATTTCACCCTCTTTTGCTTTTCATGGAATGCCCTACTTTTATATGAACCAGGGGCCAGCATATACAGCCCAGGGCGTTGAGCACGTCTTATGCCTTGAAGAGATGCAGCGCGAGGGGATTACGCCGCGCCATATGTGGGGAGACGGAGTCATCGCCGATCAGGATATGTTTCCGCTTGCTTTGAGCAAAATTCCTCAAAGTGGAAACTTCTTTCAATTTATAATCACAATGAACATGCACACTTTTGAAAATCCACGTGATGTGTGCCCACAGATGCATTTTACTGCTGGCGATGATCACGCTTTTTATTCGTGCAGCAGATCGACAGATGATGCCATACGAGATTATATCACACAGATCCCTGCTGGCACTTTAGTGGCTATATGGGGGGATCATCGTTCGTATTCCAGAGATGGCGATGGGAAAATTCCATTCATTGCCTTCATCAAAGGCGAGGAGCACCCCTTTGATGGCTCTCACCTTCAGGGCCTGACTCGCAGCAAAATGCATTTCTACCTTGAAAAAATTATTCAACCACTCCTATAATCAACTGCAAGACGTATCAAATACAGGCTTTAATCTTATGAAAAAATTTATTGAATTAGTACGTCGGCGGCTTGTCTCCGCTACAAAATATTCCATTGATGGATTTGTCGACACTTTTCGCCATGAGGAAGCCTTTCGGCTAGAACTTCTTGTTTTTGTTGTTTTGATAGTTGTTCTTTTTTTTGTTCCATGGCCATTATGGAAAAAAATATTACTGCCAACAGGCTTTACACTCGTGCTTTTGGCTGAATTACTAAATTCAGCCATCGAAAACGTTTGCGACATAATTCATCCGCAGGAATCAAAGCTGGTAAAAGCCGCAAAAGACAAAGGCTCCATGGCGGTATTGATTGCCTTGATCGCAAATTTTTTCCTTCTTCTTGCTTTGATAATTGCTTAGCTGCCATATTATTGATGAACATTATTGCAAGCCAAACGGCTAGACAATTAACATATCGATAACCTTTGGCAACAGACCGATCCTCACTCTCTGCCACATACGCTTGTAAAACGGCGAGTTACTGAAAATGTAACTCGCCGTTTTTTCGTTCTGGATGGGCTTGAAATCGGGGATGGGGGGGGACACTGATTTACCACAGAGGCGTTGCGCTGCACTTAAGCCTGTCTTTAAGATGTTTCCACACTCTCACGTGGCCTGACAGGTGTCTCAATTCCCTTTAAAAAAGCAAAGTATTTGCCGTCTTCCTTGACCATGTGCTTCAGCACGAGGTCGTGTATTATGCATTGCAGCATTTGCACTGGAGACACCGGAGTTTCCGCATCCTGTTTGAGCAGACCCGCGCACTTTTGCAGCAATTCTTTGTGCCGGGCCACATGTTCGTCAACATCCGGGTATCCACTGCTGCGCAGCACCTTTTCTTCGTCATTAAAATGCTTTTCTACAATATGATACACGTCGTTAAACCGGGAATTGAAATCAAGAGCACCTCCCTCAGCGAGCACATGCTCAAGCAAGTTGTTCACAATGGAAATCAGCTCCATGTGCTGCCCGTCAAGCTCCGAATTGCCGGAAGCATACTCGCTGTTCCATAGCACCTTCAGTCCCCAGCTGTTCCCGTTGTGCATCTGGGCATACATCACTTCATCATCTGAACGGAATTTAACGCAGTTACGCCCTTCATGCTTTGCCAGATAGAGCTGTTCATCCGCGCGTTGCACAATCAGCTCGGGAGTAATGGATTGCTTGCAAAGGCACGACACTACCCCAACACTAACTGTCACCACACCGGCTACCTGGGATGCCGCATGGGGAATCCCGCACTGCATCACTGCCTTGCGTATGCGTTCGGCCAGGCTCACTGCGCCAAGAATATCGGTATCGGGCAACAGGCAGACAAATTCCTCTCCACCATACCGCGCTGCAAGATCCGTGGGGCGGTTAAGGCATTGCGCCACGGCTTGTGCAACAGCCTGAAGGCATTCATCACCCTTCACATGGCCATACGTGTCATTGTAATTTTTGAAAAAATCTATGTCCAACATGATGAGCGAAAGCGTTGCCCCAGAGCGGATGTGGCGATTGCGCTCATAGGCGAGCATGGCGTCAAAATGCCGCCTGTTGGAAATTTTTGTCAGGCCATCCTCGTTGGTCATGAGCTCAAGCTTGTGGTTGGATTCCGCGAGGGCTATTTCCGCGAGCTTGCGCTCCGTGATGTCTTCGTGCGCTACCACAACCATGCGCGGGCCGTCTCCGCAGAAAGGATTGACCCTGCCCAAAAACCAGCGCTTTTGCTCTGGCGAATGGCAGCCATATTCCATGGAGAACGTCTCAAGCTTGCCGTCAAGAACATCCCGAATGCCCTGGGCGAATGAATTGGCTTCCAGGGCGTTATCAACACACACGCCTTCGCAGACACGCAGATAATTTACCCCTTCGGAAACAAAATCCTGCGACATGCCATTTGCAACAGCAAAATCGCGCCAGGCCTGATTGACCAGCACAATCTCGCCTTCGGCGTTGATGAGGGCGATATTGGCGGAGAGACCGTTGAGCGTGGACTCCAAAAACTGCTTGGAAGAACGCAACTGGTCGGACAACCTCTGGCTCACCAACATAATGAGTCCTATTGTCCAAAAAGTGCTTGTGGTCATAAGAAGAAAATACGTTGCCGCCAAGGGGAAAGGGCTTGCAAATACGGCAAGCCACGGCCCGCCCCACCACGGAAGGACGGAAAAAGTAAAAAGCCACAACGTATTAAAAATAAATACGTATTTTAAAAATCTGGCAGGCAGCGCATGCTTACAGTTGCCACCAGCAACTGTAATGGCTGAAAATAACGAGAGGATGGAGCATGAAAAAGAAAGAAGCGTTCGCCGTAAAAATATACTACCTTCAATAAACGACAAATAACTCAGGGCAATCAACGACACAACAACTACAATGAGCACAGGTCGTAACAGTTTTTTATTTTCCACAAATTCCGCAAGGCCAATGTATATACACAAAAAGCAAAGCAAAAACGAAGCGGTATAAACAAATATTGCAATACTGGCTACTAAATCGACATCTCTGAACGAGTTCATGAAAAATCCAAAAACCATCAGCACGCTGCCTGCTATCCACCACTGAATCCCTTGCCCGCCCTTATTGATCCGATACTGGAGTATAAAGGCGACAAGCTGGGTGCCGCAGCACAAACCATAGCAAACAACTAAAGTTTTTATATCAATAAAATCAGCCATCTTACTGACACTCGCGATTGAGGGCTCATCGGCTTCGGTTCGCTTACATCAACACAGGGCTGACTGATTGTAAACAGCATAGTGCGACACGCAGATGTAACGCACACAACATTGAGCCTCTCTAACCAAATGCGGCTGTTGCCCGTGCAGCGATATTTTACCCAGCAAACATATCCGCGTGCGTTATTGTGTAAGGGTTTGCCGTGGAGCAACCCTTAACGACTGCCAGCCCGTTGTGCGCCTCAGCGCACTTTCGCATAGTGACTTTCAGGCTGCTTCGTGTTTCTGTGAAGTGAGTACCGTTACAATCAAGAGCTGGCCACCCCCGTACCGCTTGTTTTTCAGACAGTATGGGCGGGTTTTGACGATACGCAAAGAACTGTTATGGCAAAATATGATAAAAGCTGTCGCGTTCTATCTGCCGCAGTATCATGTTATTCCAGAAAATGACATCTACGGCAAAAATTTTACAGAATGGTGCAACGTCCAGAGAGCCATTCCTTTGTACGATGGGCATGCCCAGCCACATATTCCCCACAGTATTCTGGGTTACTATGATCTTACTGACGAAAAAATTCTGACAAAGCAGCATCATATTGCCTTGGATAACAACGTTACAGCATTCTGCTATTATTACTACAACATGGCTGGCCGCACACTTTTGGATGCGCCTTTGCACATCATCAACAAAAGTCGCCTGATACGAAACGAATTTTGCCTCTGCTGGGCACACGAATGCTGGTACGACAATACCCAGCCCAAGAGAATAAAACCGTTCATCGCGCAAGAATATTCGCCGGAAAACGCCAGAAAGATTATTCGCGATCTCGCGCAGTATTTTGACAATCCCCGCCATATCAGAATTGACGGCAAGCCCTTGCTGCTGGTCTTTGCCCCGGAGCGCAATCCCCGGATGCCCGAGTACAGCCAGATATGGCGCGAAGAAGCGTGGACCATGGGGCACACAGAACTTTGCCTGGCTGGCGTGGAATGTCACGTGGGGCAGCATCCCGCCAATCTGGGGTTTGACCTGATGGTGGAATTTGCCCCAAACCTGAACCCCGTGAATATGCTCTCCATTGCAGGAGAAGAACCCCGTCGCTTTGATTATGTCGCCACGGTGCAAGACATGCTGCTGAAAGAAACCCCCGATTATACGCGGCTGCGTTGCGCCTTTCCCGGTTGGGACAACACACCCCGTCGCGGCAGACACGGACTATCTTTTGAGCGCACTTCCGTGGATGTATTCATCGCCGCCCTGCGCACCCTGGCGCAGCATACCCGCGCACATCTGCCAGAAAACTTGCAATATGTTTTTATCAACGCCTGGAACGAATGGGGCGAGGGCTGCCACCTGGAGCCAGATCAAAAAGACGGCTTTGCGTATCTGCACGCGGTGCGCAGCGTCATGAACGAATTTAACGCCTAGCTGGCATTCCCATTGGAGAGGCATTTTACGATAGCAAAGGGGATTGGACAGTCCAAAAGATGGCTTGCCGCGATGCAGCCAGCCCTTTTCATTGCAACGCTAGCCTCCCTTTCGCCCGAGGGATCATCCCTGCGCAATGAATACGCCAAATAGTGTATAGATCGCCTTGCTTTCTGATAAAGCGCCCACCTGCGAGCCGACACGGAACCATCTTTTTATGCGAATCCGCCTGAGGATGGCTCCCATCGATGTTGCGACTGGTCAGTGGGATGCTTTTTCACCCAAGCCGATTCAGGATACATCTGCCAGTGCGCGCTACACACGCGCAGCTTCAGACCAGCAACAAGTGGCTGTCCTTAAAGCCCGGGCATATGCGGAACTGGCTCAAGATATTGCAAAAAAATATGCTGAATAGCCTGAAAACAACGCAGAACGCGCAGTCGCAGTGTACTGGCAATGCCAGCTAACTGGCCGCCTCTGGTCTGTATTGTTTTTTGATGTTCTGCTGACACTGCAACACAATGGTGTTTATTTCGTCTTTGTGCCCTTCTATGACATCAAACATTTGATCAGAAATCTTTGCAGAGATGCTTTTTCTGATTATCTCAAAGGCCGTATCAATAGGCAGACTCTTGCGATATGGGCGGTCTTCCATCAAGGCCGCAATCACATCTGAAAACGCCAGTATTTTTGAGCCTACGTCCAGATCTTCTTCGTGCAGGCAATAAGGATACCCGGTGCCATCCTTCTTCTCGTGATGATTCTTGGCCCAGAGCACAATTTCATAAAACCACTCGGAGATGCTGAGGCTGCTCAGTATCTGCCCCGTATAATAGGTATGCAACTTGACCTGATCGAATTCATCATCAGTGAGTGGCCCTCCCTTTTCAATAAGGCCGGGGTCGATCCCAATTTTACCTATATCATGCAGATAGCCGCTGATCTTCAGCTTCAGACAGCGCTCCCTGGAAAAGTCAAATATTTTACCCAGTTCACAAGCGAGATTGGCTACCGTGTAGGAATGTGAGGCAGTAAAATGGCTTCGGAAGTCAATAATGCGTGAAATGGTCAAGGCAAAATCGAGAACATTCTCAAGTGTAAGGTCAAAATTCATCGACGAATCGACCAGCCTGAAAAGCTGATCAAGCTCGAGATTGTTGATTTCAATCCAGAAGATATCCGGAGCTGATGCCTGCGCAAAGGCAGCGAAGACATCAGGATGAAACGTGGTGGAAACGTTGGCCCTGATGTTTTCTATAACTGAAGCTTTTTGCTTGAGCACAAAGACGTCAGGGTTGATCAGCACGTCAACCCGGTCCGCAAGGTGAAGGATGTGGCTGTCCAGCAGAACCTCGCCTTCTTCCATATTCAGCGATGCATCATAGTGGATATGGTGGTGCCTGATAATCCTGGCAACGTCCTTGAACGGGCCGAATGACGACAGCATTCTGTATCCCATTTCACAGTGCGGCCTGGGATTATGCACATCAGCCTGAATGAGCGCATCGCGCTCCTGAACAGACAAGGCTCCAACATCATGAACCGCAGCTGCAATGATCAGCCTGAAGAGCTGATCACAGTCAAGATTCATTTTTTTGCCAATATGGTAGGCAATGATGGCTGTGCGCCTATGGTGTGACTTTAAAAGGTAATTGCAGTTATCGATGGATTTGATGATAGGGACAGCCAATTCTTTCAGAGAGATAGCTTCCATGTCAGGCACCCTTGCGCTAGAGTAAAGCAAAGATAGCTTTTTTTACTAAACCATGCAGGCTATAGCAAGAGTTTTGACATTAAATGCAAAAACAATTCAATCATTACAATGTATCAACAAATAATATTTATAGAATATTCATACTGCACAAACAGGAAACGCTCTTGGCAACACAAAAAACATACACTTCATAATATCAATGACACGGCATTTACAGATACTGACAATCAATAGCCATGTGCCAGACCGCAACAGCATGCCTTTTACATCTCCGGGTTTCTGAAGCCTCAAATCTGAAAAATCTGAAGTGTCAGCAGTATGGCATTGATAGTGCCGAACGCATGGCATACATACCAGATACCCCCCAAGAACCCACGGGCCGCTGCCTAGCGCCGCAGCTAGCGCCTACATGCAGTTTTGGCCTTTCCATTCCTCATATCCCGCACCAGGAGACGCCATGTTCCGCTATGTGCACACAAACATCATTGCAAAGGATGCCGCCAGACTCATTGCCTTTTACAAGCAGACGCTGCATTGCACGAGCATAGGGCAAACGCGTGATCTGCGAGGGCCGTGGCTTGACCGGCTCACCGGTTTGCCCAAGGCCCACATTACTGGCGAGCATCTGCTGCTGCCTGGCTACGACGACAGCCATCCAACGCTTGAAATTTTTTCTTACGACACACTGCGCGACGCTCTGCCACCGGAGGTCAATCGCCCCGGCTTTGCGCACCTTGCTTTTGAAGTGGACGACGTGGAAACAACCCTCGCGGAGATCATTGCCGCTGGCGGTGGGCAAATTGGCGAGATTGTCACAGCAGCCTACCCCAACGACATGGAAGCGGTTTTTGTGTACGCGCGCGACCCTGAAGGCAACATTATTGAACTGCAAAGCTGGCGCAAGATGCAGACAAATTCATAATCAGCTTTTCCACTGCTCGCCCAGACAGACAAAAGCCCCTGCTGCCCGGTTATTTCGGGCAGCAGGGGCTTTTGCAAAAACACGATAGCAGGTGCTAACTGGAGCGCAAGGCCGCTATAAGCTGTTCAAGCTTTTGGGTCTGAGCCACAAGGGCTTCGACCGCCTCGGTTGACTGAGCCATGGCATCATCCGTTTCAGTTGCGATAACGCTGATGGAACTGACGGCACGGTTTATCTCTTCAGATGTGGCGGACTGCTGCTCGGCGGCAGTGGCAATGGAACGCACCTGATCCCCCGCAGATTCAACCATTTTCACAATTTCAGCCAAAGCCTCGCCAGAGCGCTGGGCCAGCCCTGTGGCCTGGGTTACGCGCTCCACGGCGGCATCCATCTGTGCGGCAGCGGTGTTGGTGCCGCTTTGTATGCCGCCAATGGCCGTGCGCACCTCGGTGGTGGCGTGAGCGGTTTTTTCCGCCAGCTTGCGCACTTCGTCCGCCACCACGGCAAAACCGCGCCCGGCTTCGCCTGCGCGCGCGGCCTCAATGGCTGCATTGAGCGCCAGAAGGTTGGTCTGATCGGCGATATCTGAAATAACGCCCATGATGGCTCCGATGCCTTGCGCCTGCTCGCCCAGGCTGCGCATGCTGTCGGTCATCTGCCCTGCTTCATTGCGGATGCTCTGCACAGCGGCGCTGACTTCCTCCACCAGCCGGGCGCCATCCTGCGCCTTCAGCTTGGCCTTTTCGGCATTTTCCGATGTGGCAGAGGCGCTTCTGGCTACCTCAATAATTGTGGCGTTCATCTCCTCCACGGCATTGGCGGTGTCGCTCACGCGGCCACTCTGCTCGCGCGCGCCCTCGCTCGAATGCGCGATCTGCTGCGAAAGCTGTTGCGAGGCCGTGGCGATGGTTTCCGCCACTTGCGAAACCTCAACGGCAGTCTGGGCAATGGCCGCGTTCTGCGCTTCAATGCGCGTTTTCTGACCGTAAATTTCCGTCAGATCCGTCCAGAATGTAATGGAACCCAGCATGCGGCCATCCAGATCATAAAATGGCGTTGTCTGCACGGAAACACGCAACTGCTTTCCAGACTGCGCCGTATAGTCAAACTCACGGTTCAGCGCCTTGCGTTCCTTGATGGCCCGGTCAGACAGAGTCTCATGGTTGGCATCCCCCCTTGAGAAAAGTCCCGAGCGCTGCCCCAGATATGTATCCTTGGGATCAGACTTGCCCAGCAAACTGCACACCTGCTCATTCAGCCAGGTCACCTTGAAATCGCTGTCCACGATGTAGCATGGCGTGGGAATGCCGTTGAGCACGCCCTGTGCAAAACCAAGGCGTTTTTTCAGCTCGTCCACCATTGTGCAGAGGTGCCCGGCAAAGCGTTTCATCTCTGCACGGTATTTGCCTGCGAGCACGGCCTTGAAATCACCCTGCGCCACGGCTTCTGTAAAATCTGTAAGCTGTTGGAGGGGAGCGAACACAAGCTTGCGGTTCACAATGCGTATCACCAACGTCAGCAGAAGAACCGCGCCCACGCCCACCATGTACAGCACTGACCGTTGCTCCGCCGCTGGCGCCGTAAGCTCGGAATCATAGGCGCTCATGCACACAAGCCATCCTGTAGCCGAAACTTTGGCCACAGACATGAATTTGTCCTCGCCTTTCCATTCATAGCTGAAGGTTCCGCTGCCCTTTGCGAGAGCGTCCTGAATGAATTTTTCCTTGGAATAATCCTGAAGCAGGAGCTTTTTGTCCATGCTGTGGGAAATGAAACGACCGCTCTGGTCGATGGTAAAGCCGTACCCGCGCCGCCCCAACCGGATGGGGTCAATGGTTTTTTCCGTAAAGTCCGTCCAGCGGGGGCACACAGCCACAGCGCCGAGCAACGCGCCGTCCTTGCCGCGCACAGCTTTGGCCGCCACGTAGATCAGCACATCGCCCGAGGTGGCTTTCATGACGCTTTCGCTCAGGGCTACATCCTTGCCGCTGAATATCTGGCGGGCATAATCCCGATCAGCCCTGTTGCCCCCGGTCAAGTCGCCCATATCGGAATTGACCCCGGCAACGATACGCCCCTTGAGGTCAAAAAGCAGAAAAGACCAGTATCCTGGCAAGGATTTGACATAGTTTGTCAATAATTCCTGCGCTTCCTGGGGCTGACCGGCAAAGGCCTTCAGCACAGGTTCCTGTCGAGAAAGGATGGTGGCCACATCCACAGACTGCTGGATGTATATTTCAGCAGAACGCGCCACAGTTTTGCTGGCTTCGTTCAGGGCCTCGGTCTGCACTCCGGCAACCATGTGGTAGGACGAGGTGGACACGTAGATGACAAGCACGGTAATCACGGCAACAACCGCTGCCGTTACGGACAATGTGCAGATAGTATTGATGCTGATCTGGCGCATGGTAAACTCCGAAATACAGAGGTGGCCGGGGTTCGCTACAGGAGGGGGCAGGGCTGTACGCTGACAGACATTTTCACATTAATTTCTATCAGTATTGCTTCTTAACGACAATACCTGTTAAAACATTAGAACAACTACATACTCCCCGATATCCGCAAAACAGCCCCTTGAAGCTGCACACAAACACATTGACACCGAAAGATATTTACTAATAGATACCTGCTACAGAAACGCATCTCGGGCTTTCAGCCCTTTTCCCTGACAGCGTGGGCCAGGACTTTTACGCAATGCAACACACTGAATTAAATTCTGCGGCACAGACGGTTCAAAAATCCACTCAATTACGTCGCAATCGCCTTATTTTCACAGGCCTGCTCATTATAGCCATCATGTCATGGTTCTGCGCCATGACACCGTGGGTCAGCGATGATTATGCCTTTTCGAGCATTTATCCTGGCTGCACTGGCCTGTGGGACATGCAGGTGCTCGAATACCACGAATGGAGTGGAAAATTTATCGGGCATTTCATGTCCCGCGTGCTGTTGCGCGGGCCAGTATGGCTGCACCCCCTGCTCACTCCGGCCATGTTTCTTCTGCTTGTTGTCAGCGGCTCGCTGCTGGCTGTGGGCGCACAGTGGCGTGAACGCCTGAGCGCCTGGCACCTCGCTGTCATGGCCGGGTTGGTATGGATTGCTCTGCCCGCATTTGGGACTGTTTTTTTCTGGCGCACCGGCACGGGTGATTACGGCTACAGCCTCGTGTGGGGCGTTCTTTTTTTGGTGCCGTACCGCATCTGGGCTGACAAAGCGGACTTCCGCATGCCGGGTGGCCTGCTTTATGCGCTTGTGGGTGTTCTTGCAGGCTGGAGCAACGAAAATGTCGGCATGCTGGTTCTGCTGGCAGCTCTGGGCGTGACGTTGTTTCGCTGGCGCACATCCCGCAGCATGCCTGCGTGGGCATTATCGGGCATTGCGGGGGCAGCCTTTGGCTGGGGCATGATGATGGCCGCGCCGGGCAATGCCGTGCGCCTGGCCGCTGTCGGCGGCGCGGAAAAAATCCCGCTGCTGTCCGTGCCTGCCCTTTTGCGCTTTATGGAATTCTGGGGCACGCAACAAATCGAGATGCTGCCATATTTTCTTGCAGCTCTGGCCCTTGCATGGCTATTGCGCCGCCGGGGGCTTTTAAAGCCTGCCGCGTGGATACCCGCAGTGATTTTCTTTCTCATGGCCCAGGCCAGCCTTGCAGCCTTTATTGCCAGCCCCTCAACGCCCTACAGGGCCATGAGCGCGACTTTCTTTTTCGCCGCGCTCTGCCCCTTTTCCCTGCTTGCAGCCCTGAACCCCTCAAGCATCAAGGCCAAGGCTCTTTTTGTCATATTCTGCGCCCTGCTGCTCTCAAGCGTGCTGATAGAAGCCCGCGTTTTCCTTATGGCGCAGCCGGTCATTGCCACGCATAACAATAGTACCTTGCGCAGCCTGGACTACCCGGAAACAGACAAGTATTTCTTCCCCGGCTACGATATCCGCGAAATAAGCCTTTTCTCAACAGATTGGCGTGGTTTCGTGCCGTGGAACGAGGCGCACACGTTACGCGTCTTTGAAGCGCCGGATGCCCGAGCGCTCGTGGCATGCAACATTGCGTTTTTCGACAACCTGCCTCAAGGCAAAATTCACGTGTCGGCGAGGGTGCGCACCTCCACCACAGCAAGCCTGTTGCAACAGGCGGCAAGGGCCTTGTTTGAAAGCCCTGACGAGGGAATTGTTTCAGCCAGAACGGCAGCTTTGCGGTATTTCCCTGCCGCCGCCACGGTTACGGACGATGGCAAGGCCGCGGTGTTTATTCCCGGCATCAAATCTGTGGACGACATCGCCTATATCGCTGTAGAACAGCCTGGCGCGCCCCTTGTATGGCGCAGAGCAAGTGCGCCTCATTCGCAAAACTGATCGCACGCAACGACTCCCGCATGGAGGAATAAGCCTTGTCCCGCACCGCCCCATTGTTGGCACTGGTTGTACCCTGCTATAATGAAGAGGAAACCCTGCCCCGCACCCTTGATGCCCTGGCCGGTCTGTTGGCCGACCTCAAAAAACAGGGCCGTGTGCATGCTGAAAGTTTTGCCCTCTACGTGAACGATGGCAGCCGTGACCGTACATGGGAACTGCTTGAAGAACGCCACGCGATCGACCCCTTTTGCCGGGGTGCAAGCTTTGCCGCCAATGCAGGCCACCAGAACGCCGTATGGGCGGGCATGGTCACGGCGCGCGACATGGGCGTGGACTGCATCATCAGCCTCGATGCCGACTTGCAGGACGACATTGCCGCCATCCCCGAAATGATCGACCGCTACATGGAAGGCAACGATATCGTCTACGGCGTGCGCAATGACCGCAGCACGGATACGCCTTTCAAACGGCGCACTGCACACATGTTTTACAGATTCATGCGCTGGCTCAAGGTGCCGTTGATCCCCGACCATGCCGACTACCGCCTTGTGGCTCGCCCCGTGCTTGAAGCGCTGGACGAAATCCACGAGCATTCACTCTTTCTGCGCGGCATTTTTCCGGCTCTCGGCTTTAAAAGCGCTCAGGTCTTCTACGTGCGCCAGTGCCGCATGGCCGGAGAAAGTAAGTATCCTTTCTGGAAGATGGTGTCTTTTGCCTGGAAGGGCATTACGGCATGCAGCGTGGCGCCTCTGCGCATTGCGGGCCTAATGAGCATGCTCTGCATGCTGGCGGCGCTGGCCTTCAGCGGCGTTTCCCTGCTCAAATACGCCATGGGCGAGACTATTCAGGGCTGGACATCACTGATTATTGTGGTCTTGCTGCTGGGTTCTGTGCAGCTTTTCTGCCTGGCGCTGGTTGGTGAATACCTTGCAAAAATCTTTACCGAAGTGCGCCACAGACCCCGCTACATCATCGCCAAAAAGCTGTAGGCGAAGCGGTAAGGGAATACGTGGCCCCCTGCCAAGAGCTTTGAGAAAGCTACCTAGCCTTCACCGCGAAACTGCCTGTACGTCAGGTTGAATTTCTTCATGCGCAGGCCCATGCTGCGACGCGTCAGGCCGAGGTTTTCCGCGGCTTTGCTGGTGTTGCCGCGACAGCGGCGCAGGGTCTCCACCAGCATATCGTATTCAATGGAGGCCAGCCGGGCCTCCAGACCACTCGGCTGCGCTGTTTGCGGGGTTTCTGTCTGTTGCAGGGCCAGCGGCAGATCATAGACGTGCAGCAAACTGCCCTCGGCCAGAATCACCGCCCGGTGGATGACGTTTTCTAGCTCGCGCACGTTGCCCGGCCAGGTGTGCCGCATGAGCAGATTCAGGGCTGCGGGTGAAATGCCCGTCAGATTTTTTTCCGTTTCACTGGCATAGTGGGCCGCAAAGTGTTCTGCCAGCGCCACAACGTCATCGCCACGCTCGCGCAGTGGCGGAATCATGATGGGGAACACGTTGAGCCTGTAGAACAGGTCTTCCCTGAACGTGCCCGCCGCCACCATTTCGGCAAGGTCCCTGTTGGTGGCCGCAACTATACGGATATTTACGGCAATACTGCGGTTGCCGCCCACGCGCTCAAAGCAGCGCTCCTGCAACAGGCGCAACAGCTTGGCCTGCACGCCCAGGGGCAGCTCGCCCACCTCGTCCAGAAAGATAGTGCCGCCATCGGCCTCTTCAAAACGCCCCTTGCGAAAAACCGCGCCGGTGAACGACCCTTTTTCGTGACCAAACAGTTCGCTTTCCACAATGCTTTCTGGCAGGGCCGCGCAGTTGCACTTGACGAAGGGCCCGCCCGGCGCAAGCCCGCCGTAGTGCAGCGCATTGGCGACCATTTCCTTGCCCACGCCGCTTTCGCCGAGCAACAGCACCGTGGTGCGCGTTGCGGAAACCTTGCGGATAAGCTCGTACACATCCTGCATGGGGCGCGAAATGCCAATCATATTTGATGGATGAAACCGTTCTTTCAGATCGCTGAGCAGCAGGCGGGTGCGTTTTTCCCACTCGACCTTGTCGATATTTTCAACAAGATACAGCTCCACCGCATGGGCCAGCATCTGGGCCATGACGCTGAGCACATTCACATGCTGCTGAAGGGCTGATTCCGTGCGGTAGAGGCGGCTGGCGCTGATGGCGCCCAGCACCTTGCGCCCATGCCGGATGGGTACGCAGATGAAGGACATGTCCTTGTCGCGCTCAAGGGCAAGGCTGCCCGTGCGGTTCAAAAAAGCAGGTTCGCTGCCTATTTTGCGCACGATGATAGGCTCGGCGCTTTCCACCACCTTGCCGGTTATGCCCTCGCCCACGTGGTACACGCCCCTGTCCTGTTCCGAGGGGGTCATGCCCATGCTGCGATAAACGAACACGTGGCCGGATTCACGGTGCAGCAGGCTTATCATGCCCCGCGCCATGCCCATCTCGCGGCGCATGTAGTCCAGCAGGCTGTCCAACGCGGCCACGATATCGCTTTGTTCAGAAAGCAATCTGCCCATGTGGAGCAAGAGCGCAATAATCCTGCCACGGCAGGGTTCGGTCTCGCATTCGTGCAACAGGTCTACGGCTGGGGAATTCATGGTGAACCAGACCATTGTTCAAAGTCTGCACCGGCTGCGCCGGCAGGGACAGCCCGGCTACGCGCCGGGCAAAAATCCCTGATTCCAATCTACCCCACGCGCCGGATCACGCATAGTATTTCCCGGTGATTTCATGAATGGTGATTTCAACCACCGCCGTCACCTTGAGCATGTTTTCAGGATAGGCCGTGCCCACATGCTGGGGAGTGTGCTTGGCAACAACGGCATCGAGGGCGGCGATCTTTACATCGCGGTCTTCGACCACGGTGGCATTGCCCGTAATAATCACGCTCTGGTAGGCGGTGTTGGTGTCGCAGGGAGTGTCGGCCTGAATAAACGAATGCTGGCCTTCAACTTCAAAACAGACCCTGGAATCGGCACGCAGATTTTTCAGCTTCTGCCCTGCCGCCAGACCATGAAAGTAAATGCGCCCGTTCATGCGCACAAAGTGCACAGGAGTAACGTAAGGGAAACCATTTTCTCCCAGCGTGGCAAGGTGCCCGACCTGAACAGCATCAAGCAGGGAATCCATCTGTTCAGTGGTCAGCGGGTGTTCTTTCATACGTAGCTGCATGGTTCCTCCATGGTAAACGGATACAGAGAGCTCGGTGCGAACGCAAATTCCTGCATGCCCGCAGTCTTTATCGACAAAATATCTGACTGTAAAAACCGGGCATTCCGGAAAGCACTTTTTTGCGGATATGCTCCCAGAAAAATCCTTTTACGTCAGGTCATAGTTATTTCAAAGTAAAATTACCATGCAATCTTCTTATATCCCTTAGCGTATTTTTATCTTTCTGACACGCTTGCGGCATAACACAGGCATAATGCCTTGCGGCATACCCGGTGTGAGGGCGCGCCGGATAGAAACCGGACCACCCGGCCCTATCCGGCGCACTCTGCGCAGGTAGACTCACGCAGCACGCCCCTGAGTAGGGCATCCCGCCTGGGCACAGGATACCGCGCTGGGGCGCTCAGCAACTTTTCAAGATAATTCACATATGCGCCAGGCAGGCCGTTGGCCCGTGCGCCAGCAAGAATATGGGCCAGATACTCGCTGCTTGGTGCTACGGCCTGCCCCAGCACATCTTTTTTGTACAACACTGCCGTATGCTCACGGCCTGTCGCATCCACCACCAGCACAGGATAATGAAAGTACGCCCCGCCGCCGTCCAGCCGCACGCTGCACCACAAATCAAGGCTTGCGGCATCGCTGAACGACAGCTCGTACAGCACGCCCCACACTGCCTGCTCCTTGTCTGGCCCCGGCGTCTGCACCACGGTTTCCTGCCCTCCGTCCCACACACGGTTGCGCCCATAAAAAGCCAGCCTGTATCCCGGCAGACAGGCCGCGCACACCACGCGGGCGGCAGAGCAGCGCTCAGCCATTTGCTGCGGGTTCATGTTGGAGCCGTAGGCAAAATAGTACTGCCTGTCCTTACGCCCGTACTGCTCAAAGCCCGTGGTGATATCCATGACGCATGCCTTTTGTAAACAAGCGGAGGCTCGTTCCCTCCATTTACAGCACAGGCGGCCTGCTGCGGATTTTTGTTCCCGACAAGGAAGGCACATTTTCACGGGTGCTGAAAAGCCCGCCTGACGCCGCCAGCAACGACTTGCCAGATATTCTGGCGCGCAGCCCTCTACCAGACGTTAAGAATCCATTCCTTGTTCTTCTTGTATTCCATGTCGGTAAACAGGGTATTTGCCATGTTTTCGGCCAGCCACATGGCCCCAGCGTACCCCATGACCGGGTACCTATACAGACCCGCGCGGTCGTAGGTGGGAAAGCCCACGCGCAGCATGGGAATATTGTTGTCCATGGCTGCCCAACGGCCCTTGGAGTGGCCGAGGATCAGATCCAGCTCAAGTTCCTTGCGCTTCAGGCGGCCATCCAGATCCCACAAGTCGGCGTTGGTGACCACTTCCATCTTCCAGTTGACCTTTTCCACCATTTCCTTGAGGCGCGGATCGTCGGCGTAACGCGGATTGTCGTCGCCCAGCAGCAGGAGCTGAGGCTTCATTTCAAGGTCAATGCAGAACTGCGCCAGACCGATGACCAGATCGGGATTGCCGTAGATAGCCACCTTCTTATCCGCCAGAAACATGTGGGCCACATCGGTAATGGCGTCCAGGGCAATGCCGCGCTCGTGCACCAGCTCCTTGGTGAGGGGCTTGCCCGTGAGCTGCGAAACCTGCTTGAGGAAAATATCCGTATTGCGGATGCCGATAGGCGAAGGGCCGATGACCGTGGGGATATCAAATTCCTTGTGCAGATATTCCGCTGCCTTGCCGCCTTCGTACCTGTTGAGGGCAATGGTGCCCAGGGAATTGGCGGTGTCCTTGAGGTCGGCGATGGTGGTGCTGCCGTGCGACTTGCCCGAGCCATCCGGCAACAGCGGCGAATCAAAGCTCTCAATTTCAAACAGCACGTTGGCGTCCACGTCCATGAGTTTGAGCAGGTGCTTGAGTTCCTTGACGTCGCCGGGGTTTACCCATCCGGTGACAAGATTGAGCTTGCCGTTGGGTTCGCCCTTTTCCGCAAAGTGGGTGATGATGTCGCGCACGGCCACATCATAGCCGCTGATCATGCTGCCCACAAAGCTGGGCGTGTGGATGGCGATAAGGTGCACCTCGCGGCCCGCGTACTTTTCCTTGAGCAGGCCGTTGTTGAGCTTGGTCACAACGCCATCGATGTCGTCGCCGATGACCTCTGTGGAGCAGGTGGAAATGATGGGTACCACCTTCACTTCGGGGTAGCGCATCAGCAGCACGTCCACGGCTTCTTCCACGCGGTTGGTTGCGCCGAATACCGCGCCGTCTTCGTGCACCGAGGACGAAGCGATTTCAAAATTATCCTTGAAGTGCTGCGAAAACAGCAGGCGCACAAACATAACGCAGCCCTGGCCGCCATGAACAATGGCGATGCAGTCCTTGATGCCAATGCTCGCGTACTGCGCGCCGCAGGGCTGACAGGTGAATATGGGATTGATGACCCCTGCCCTTTCCTTTTCCATAATTTCGCAAGACATGGCAGTTCCTTATGTGAGGCCGGGCTGGCCCGGCGCTTGGCTGTTGTGAAAAGCAGTCTTCGGCTCCTGACAGGAACATGCCTTTCAGGCCAGGCCGCATGTATTCAAGGGATCACCCAATTTTGCCTGTGTCCGGCGGCAGAAAAGGCCCCCGGACACAGGCACGACAAACCTAATACTTGGGATCTGTCAGCTCCAGGTTCAACGAACCGTGGATGGTCAAAAAATCCAGCCGGGTTTTGGCTGCGGCCATAAGCTCGCGTATGTCGTCCTTGCCCATGCTGACGAGCCAGGGGTTTTCGCTCGTTAGGGCACGGGCCATCATGACGGCGTCCACCCAGTAGCAACGGTTTTCCGGCGATTCGATATCCGGTTCTTCGCCGCAGAGTATCTGCATGGTCTGGGTCATGATGCCCTCGTTCTGCCGTTCCCTGTCCCATGCGCGGGAGTGGAACTGCCAGAGGCACTTTTTCATGATGTAGTCGATGACGACTTCTACATTTTCGCTAGGGGTTCCGGCACTCATGCTGTTCCTCCGCAGTGGTGGGTCTGGTGTGGCTGGTCGCAGGGGGCTTACACTGCCTGTAAAAGCGGTTCGGGATAGGGCGGATATTCCTTGCCGCGCAGGTGGGTCACGCAGTCGTAGCCGCCGGAATATTCCCGCTCGCCAGCTTCGTCCTCAATATCGCGTCCGCAGACCATTTCCTGCGTCATGAAGCCGCGATCCAGCGGATACTCGTCCTTGGTAATGTCGATTTTCGCCAGCTGGTGGATGGGCGAGTACACGGCATTATAAATATCGCGGGCAAAACGCACCCAGCCCTCAAAGCCCTTCCAGGGGCCGTTGTGATAGGCGTGGGCGTTGAGGTAAGGCACCAGCACCTTTTTTGCCACTTCGCCGGGCCGCTTGCCGGTAAAGATGATGTCGGCCTTCCAGTCTTCCATGGCCTCCAGGCCTTCAAGCTCGTTGGGGTCGTCAATGGCAAGGGTGCCCACCTTGGCGCGGGCAATGCCCTTTTCAAAGTCGCCCTGATGGCCGAACTTTGAATAGATGGAAACAACGTCCAGGCCCATTTCCTTTTCAATAATGTGCGCCCAGTGCCACAGCTTGGAGCCGCCGGGCCACAGGCAGACCTTCACGCCCTTGAGACGTTTGGCGTACCAGTCAAGCTCGGGCCGCCAGCGGGCGGTTTCTTCGTCAATGATGGCTTGGGCTTCCTTTTCCAGCCCAAAAAACAGGCCGATCTTGAGCAGGGATTCGCTCACCATCTCGTGGCCGAAACCGTCAATGTCGAGGCGCGGCGTGCCGTAGCGCACACGCAGCTCGTTGCAGATGTATTCCGCCGAGCGGGCGCATTCCAGCACATTGAGCTGGGCCTTGTGCATGGCGCGCAGATCGTCGTACTTGCCGTTGCCGGTAAAGACCGAAAGAACCTGAATGCCCATGCGGCGAAAGTAGTCGCACATGATTTCCACATCGCCCTGAATGTTGTAGTCACCCACGTAGTTGATGACGTAGCGGCTCTTGATTTCAGGCTCGACCGTGCCCACCTTCTGGTTGATCCAGGCTATGTTGATCTTGTGGTGCCCGCCGGACTGGCTGGGACCGGCAAAACCGGGCGAATTGCACACAAAAATGTCAACATCGGGCATTTCTTCCATGATCTCCTGAGCCAGGGCGTTAATATCATCGCCGATGAGGGCCGAGGCGCAGGTCTGGTAAATGGTCATGCGCTTGATGTGCGGAAAAGCCTTGAAGGCCTCCTTGATGCTGTTGCGCAACTGGTCTTCCGCGCCAAAGACCACGTGCTTTTCCTTCATGTCCGAGGCGAAGGTGTACTTGAGCTGGAAGTTGCCGTCGTCGCTGATGTAGCGCTTGGTCTGCCATGTATCATAGGTACAGCCCACGGGGCCGTGGCTCAGGTGGATCACGTCCTTCATGGGCGTGCCGATCACATGCTTGGCCCCGCAAAAGGCGCAGCCACGCTCGGAAATACTGCCTGGGATCGTGTTCAGGTATCCAAGTGGCAGGCAGGTGGAGAGGTCATCGCTTTCGCCCTTGACCACTGCGTGCTTTTCCCGCTCGGGGATGCATTCGCTGCATTTGAAAAGATGGTATGGCATATCAGTATCCTATACGCGGCCTAGAGCCGTTTACGAATGAAATGAAGTAACTGCTCTGCACGGATTTTTCTGAAAATCCTTGCCGCGAAATGCGCGCAGGCTTTGCCTGCCGTAAGCGAGCATTTCATGTGTTACATGCTCTAGAGTATGGCCGCCGTGCCCATTTCGCCGGTACGCACCCGCAGGGCCTGTTCAACCGGGCATACAATGATCTTGCCATCGCCGATGCCGCCCGTCTGGTTGATCTTGATGATGGTATTCACGACCCTGTCCAGCATGTTGGCGGGAACCACAATGGAGAGCAGCCGTTTGGGGACGTACATCATGCCTTTGTAGCTCCCCATGCCGCGCACAATGGGGCTTATCTCCACGGAAACTTCTTCGGCGATGCCCTTCTGCTTGCCCCGCCCGAATACGGGAATGACGCTCATGCCCGGAAAACCCATGCGGTCCAGGGCTTTTTTTGTGGCCGTCACCTTGTTGGGACGGATGATGGCGATAATCTCCTTCATGGCGAGCTCCTGAACTGTATTGCCTCAATACTGTGTGAAAGCGCCCTTGGCGGGGCACAAAAGCAACTGCGGTTGCGCTAGATGCCTTCCTGCCCGGTGCGGATGGTCAGCACCCGCTCCACCGGTGACACAAAGACCTTGCCGTCGCCAAAATTACCCGTGTTGGCATAGCTCTGCACAAGTTGGAGCACCTGATCCACGTGCTCGTCCTCCACCACCATCATGAGCAGATTCTTGGGCAGCTCGTCGTAGTGGACGCTGCCGCTGTCCAGCCCTTTCTGTTTGCCGCGCCCAAAGGCCTGAATTTTTGTCAGGGCCACAAAACCCGATGCGGCAAGCCCTTCCACCACGTTTTCGGTGCTCTCTGGACGAACGATGGCTCGTACCATTTTCATTGGCGGCTCCTTTAAAGTTGTTGCAACTGTCACTCTAGATTCACTGGGATTCAGGCCGTTAGCCGCGCTGGCACTCACACATTGCCAAAAGCGTCTTTTTATCCGTTTCAGGCTTTAGGCCGTGGTGGGCATTCCAACCTGCCAAAAGCGTCTTTTGTTCACTGGCAAGGAAAATGTCCGTTTCTGCCTTAGGCCGCATTGAGCATTCGATGCATTTTTGCTTTCCTGCAAGGATGGCGAGGCTTTTATGCAGGGAGTGTCCTCTCGCTTTAGCCGTTGCGACAACGGAAGCTACGGATAAAGACAGCAACGCTACGGTACTCGACCGGAATAAAAGGCGAGCCAGACGCAGCAGGGAACGAAAAGGTGCGAATGCCCACGCGGCCTAGTCGGAAATGCCGTATTTTACGACCATCGCCTCCAACTGATCCATCGACAGCGGCTGGGGAATGACGAAATTCTGGTTATTGATGATCTTTTCTGCCAGCTCGCTGTATTCCTTGGCCTGATTCTGGCTGTCGTCGTATTCGGTCACGGTTTTTTTGTTGAATTCGGCCTTTTGCACGATGTTGTCGCGGGGTACAAAGTGAATCATCTGCGTGCCGATGGAGGCGGTGAATTCTTCAAGAAATTCCCTTTCGCGATCCACGTTGCGGCTATTGCAGATGATGCCGCCAAGGCGCACGCCGCTCTGCTTGGCGTACTTGAGCAGGCCCTTGCAGATGTTGTTTGCGGCGTAGATGGCCATCATTTCGCCAGAAGCCACGATATAGACCTCCTGCGCCTTGCCGTCGCGGATGGGCATGGCAAAACCGCCGCACACCACGTCGCCGAGCACGTCAAAGAACACGAAATCAAGATCGTCAGTGTACGCGCCCTGATTTTCCATCAGGTCGATGGCCGTGATAACGCCTCGGCCAGCACAGCCCACGCCCGGTTCGGGCCCGCCAGATTCCACGCAGAGGATCTCGTGAAAACCCTTCTTGACCACCTTGTCCAGGGTCACCTTTTCCGCACCCACAGCGCGCAGGGTGTCCATGAGTGATTCCTGCGGCTTGCCGCCCAGAATCAGGCGGGTGGAGTCGGCCTTGGGGTCGCAGCCATGGATGAAAATTTTCTTCCCGTGAAAATGGGCCATGGCCGCAGCCGTGTTCTGGGTTGTGGTGGACTTGCCGATGCCGCCCTTTCCGTAAATGGCTATCTTGCGAGGCATAACGCATTCTCCCGCCGTCTTCCGGCTGTTTTGACCAGGGACAAGGCGTCTCTGGCACCGTGTATGCCCCTCTTGTGCATCGGCTGTGCTATTGTGGAAGATTTTAAATTTAACATTTTAAAACAAATAGTTATGAAAACTATGCTTAATCACGCTTTGCAACATGCGTACGCAAGCGTACAAAGCACCGCTTTTTTGGACAGATTGGTACATTTAACAAATATATATGTAATTTCATTATGTTACTAAATCACACTTTCAAATATTTACGTGACCATGAACAATATATAAAATTTGTAATACACTAATTTATTTAACTTTATATACAATCAGCAATCACTCCCGCTTTGTTATCGAGTCATAACTCTGTACGCAGGTGGAACGTACCTGCCCAACAGTGAGGGCAGACATAGCGCGCACACGGGCACACACAATAATAGTGTTATTATTTAAACATATTACGAATAACTATTTTCAAGCGCATGGATATTGCACACGCCCCCACGAAAGGCCGGACTGCTTCGAGGCCCTGCCACAACAGACGGAGAGCGTATGCAAGGTTTACTCGATGGCTCGCGGATTGCGGTTTTTCATGATGATCTGGGCGCATTGGCTGCGCCCACGGCGGCCAGCGCAGTGGCGGTTTACGTGCGGAACGAACACGACTGGAGCGAAGACAAGAGGCACAGCTTCAGCCTGACCCAAGGCGCTGGTCTGAGCGAACTGCGCGAGCAGATGCAAACGCTTGCCGCCAACCTGGGGGACTGCCGCATTGTGGTGGGGGCTGAAGACCACGGCGCGCCATACGGCGTTCTGGACAAGATGGGATTTTACATCTGTATGATGGACAGATTTGAGGCAGAAGCTCTGGAAGGCGTGCGCAAGGGCGTGTTGGCGGCGGTGCAGCAGGCGACCCGCCCACAGTGCGGCATGCTGCCCACCAGCAGACCGCGAGAAATAGCACCGAGGCGCTTTTTTCTGGATATGTGCGAGGCCAAGCTCACCGATCCTCTGTTCACAGCCAGAGAATCCATTTTGGTATTTGTTGAAACCACGCCCTTTGAGCAGTTGCAGATCAAATGCGATCACGAACCGCGCTGGCTGCCCAGCTTTGCGCTGGTGACGGGGCTTGAAATGGAAAAGGAAGAGCTGGAATCAGGCCTCATGTTGGTGACGGTGCGCCAGCCAGCAGACCGCAATGCCGATGCCTTGCTGGGGCAAAAGTGGTTTGACGGCACGGGCTGTTCTTGCGGTTAAAGTCCGGCTGGAAGCAGCAATGCGCACGCATGCCCCAAGGATGGGGCGGGTGTACCTTATACGCCGTACTCCCGCAGCTTCCGCCACAGGGATGAGCGGCTGATGCCCAACATGTCCGCGGCCAGCGTGCGGTTGTCGCCAGCCAGCTCAAGGGCGTGCAAAATGTGCTGTTTTTCCATCTCTGCCAGCGGAACAAGCGGTGTCGATGCGTCCGGTGCTGGCGCGGCTGGCACCGATGCACATGGTGGTGTTGCCTGGGGGCAAACCGGGGTAACGGCGGCGGCATCCTCCTGTCGGACGGCGGCGGTAGAAGAACCGGGATTGCGGACGGACAGGCGGGCTGCAACCTCGGAAACTTCCGGGGGCAAATGCGCCAGCCCTATGCTGCCGCCCGGCGGGCAAAACACCGCCGCCCGCTCGAGAATATTGGCAAGTTCGCGCACGTTGCCGGGGAAGGGATACTGCCGCAGGGCATCAAGTGCGTCATCTTCAATATCCAGCGGCACGGCCCCGCCCTGTTCCGCCAGCCGCGCAAGAAAATATCGGGCCAGCAGGGGGATGTCCTCTGCCCTGCTGCGCAGGGGAGGCAATTCCTGCGTGACCACGGCCACGCGGTAGTACAGGTCGCGCCGGAAGCGCCCGGCCTCCACCTCTTCCTTGAGGTTGCGGTTGGTGGCGGCGATAATGCGTACGTCCACGGGTATGTCCACGGTGCCACCCACGCGGCGAAGGTTCTGCTCCTGCAAAACACGCAGCAGCTTGACCTGCATGCCCGGCGGCATTTCACCCATCTCATCCAGAAACAGCGTACCGCCGCTTGCGGCCTCAAACAGACCTTCCTTGCGCCGCACCGCGCCGGAAAATGCCCCCTGTTCATGCCCGAAAAGCTCGCTTTCGAGCAGTTCCGGCGAGAGCGCGCCGCAGTTGATCGCCAAAAAACGCCGCCTCGCCCGCTGGCTCTGGGCATGCATGGTGCGGGCAGCCAGCTCCTTGCCCGTACCTGTTTCACCTTGCAGCAGCACGGCCACATCTGTGGGGGCCAGACGCATGAGCGCCTGCCGCAGACCGCACATAGCTGGCGATATGCCCACCATTTCCGGCACGGAGCCGCTTGCCTCAAGCTGGGCGCGCATCTGGGCGACCTGCTGACGCAGGCGGCGCTTTTCCAGCGCCCGCGCCACCAGCATGCGCGCTTCTTCCAGCGAGTACGGCTTGGCCAGATAATGAAAAGCCCCCAGCCGCATGGCCTCCACGGCGCTTTCAATCATGGGGTAGCCCGTGACCATGATGACTTCCACATCCGGCTTGCTGGAGCGTACCGCCTTGAGCACTTCCATGCCGTTCATGCCCGCCATGGCGATATCGGTGATGACCACGTCAAAATCCTGCTCGGCCAGCAGTTTCAGGCCTTCTTCGCCGCTGCCTGCCTGAGCCGATTCATGCCCGCCGCGCTCCAGAGCGCGCGCAAGGTTGGCGCGGGCCATGCGCTCATCGTCAATGATCAGCAACCGGCCACCGCCGCCAGCACGCTGCGCGGCGTCAAGCCCGTGGCCGTGCCGGACTTCGCCGGGGTTTGCCTGTGCGGGGGGGTGTTCCGAAAGCCGGAATCGTTCCGTAGTCATGCCTCTGCTCCTGAACCGTCTGCGTCATGCCGCGCCGCAAGGGGCAGCCGCACCGTAAAACACGCCCCTTGCCCCGGTTGGCTCTGCACTTCGAGCGTTCCATTGTGCTTGCCCACAATGCCAAAGGCTACGGACAAACCAAGGCCCGTCCCCTCGCCCACGGGCTTGAGGCTGAAAAAAGGATCAAACACCCGGCCAAGGTTCTCGGGTTCAATGCCCTTGCCAGAGTCGCGCACGCGCAGCTCCGCCATACTCGCCGATTCGTCCACAGAGGCGGTGATATGCACTTCACCCTTGCCGTTCATGGCCTGAGCCGCATTGAGCAGGAGGTTGATCAGCACCTCCTGCATGCGTTGGGCGTCCACGGGCAGTTGCAGCCCTTCAGGCACGTCCACCGTTATCTGCACCGCAGCGCCCATATCGTGCCGCACCAGGCCAACGGCCCTGCGCACAAGGCCGGACAGATCATGCAGGGCAACGGTAAAGGGCCGGTCACGCGCAAAATCCAGCAGGCCGCGCACAATATCGCGGGCGCGAACAACCTCGGCCTGAATTTCATCCAGCTGCGCCGTCACGTCTTCCGCTGTGGGCATGGGGCGCAACCCCTGACGGGCATCGTTGACATCCTCGCCGAGCAGCTGACAGCCAACGGAAATATTGTTGAGGGGATTGTTCAACTGGTGGGCCACGCCGGAGGTCAGCACGCCGAGAGAAGCCAGCTTTTTTTCCTGCAACAGCAGGGCGTGACGCTTTTCCAGCTCCGCCGCCATGCCGTCAAGCGTCTGGAGCACATGGCGCGCTTCTTCCTCAAGCTGCGGCGGGGGCGGCGGCAGGGGCATGCCCGCGCCAACGCTGCGCGCGGCCCTTTCAATGGCCCCAAGGGCGCGCATGATGTGCCTGCCGATAAGCCATGCAAAAGCCACCCCGCAGGCCAGCAGGGCCGCAATGGCCCCCAGCAGCTGGGCGCGCAGATCCCCCACGGCGGTAAAAATTCCCTGACGCATGCGGCGCACCGCCGAATCAGCCAGTTCGCTCAGGCGCTGCCCCTGATCGGTGAGCGCAGCGCCGTCTGTGAGCTGATCTTCCAGCAGGGCCTCATAGGTGCCGATGCCTTCCAGCAGCAGGTCGAGGTTATGGTGCGCGCCGTCGCCCACCCGGCGGCCCATTGCGGCGTTATAATCCTGCCCCACTGATGTGGCCCGCTCCCGCGCCAGTTCCACAAAACTGCGCAGGGCAAGCAGATCGCCCTTTCTGCCGGGGAAAAGTTGCAGGTTCTTTTCATACCTGCGCATCTCGAGCACGTCGCTGCGCAGGTCGTCCACCATATCGATCAGGCGGGCCGCCCTGTCAATGCGCCCCAGATCATAGCAGGCAATACCGCCCAAAAGCAGCAGCATGGCCAGAAACAGGCCCGTGCCCACGGCAATCTTGCCGCGAATGGTATGCCAGATGGAAAAATGCGGAAGCATGCCTCACCCCCGCAGGCGCAAGAATTTACACCTGCGCCCGACGCCGTTTCAATTTGCAACAGCGTATAGAAATAAAACAAAGCTGACAAGCCCTGGCCTGCAACAACTTGCGGCCCTTGCCCCCTTGAACATGTCAGAATGAAACAGTTCGTGAGCAGCATGCCGCGCAGCACAATCTACATAAATTCATATAATTTCAGCATGTTACATATTGAACTTTTTGGCACAATAGTTGTAATCGCCAGCACAGGAGGCCGACATGAACACCCTGCAAAAAACGATGGAAAACTGGTTTACCGCTGTGGCATATGCCGATGCCGGGCAACCCGGCTGGACAGACGATTTGTGGACTCTGAACGGCAAGTGCGAAAGCCCGGCGCTGAAGCAGACCCTGCTTTACGGAGCTGGCAGCATTATCATTTACGTGCTGGCTTTTAGCAATGCCGATGCCTTTGCCGCCCTCTGCGCCAAGGGTGGCCTGTGGACAGCCCTGCCCATCGCCTCGGTGCTGCTGCTCTCATACGTGCACGGACACTTTGCCGGAGCCCTCTGGGAATTGTGCGGCATTACCGGTGTGCAAAAGAAGAGCGCGCAAACAACCGCAAAGGCTGCAACCCGTCAGAGCGCCGCGCCTGCCCCCCGGCTAGACACCACTGCCGTGGTTCACGGCTAACCGACCGTTTTTCTCAAGTCCGGGCCGCGCCGCCCGGCTCAATTTTTTGTTCAGCGGCGGCATGTCTGGCCTTGCGCCAGTGCACAACAGTACGCCCAGGCAGCCTGCCAGCCGGAGGTAACATGGATCTGCTCAGTCTTGACCCGTCCCAGTTCATCACTCTCACGCCTGTTTCCGTGGTCTTTCTGCTGGCCGTGGGATTTGTGGGCGGGCTTGTAAGCGGCTTTATCGGTTCCGGCGGGGCCTTTATTCTCACGCCGGGCATGATGGGCCTGGGTGTGCCCGGCGCCGTGGCTGTTGCCAGCAACATGTGCCACAAGTTCCCCAAGGCCATGGTGGGCGCCATCAAGCGCTACCGCTTCGGTCAGGTGGATGTAAAACTGGGCATGGTTATCGCCGCCACAGCGGGCATCGGCGTACAGATTGGCATCCGCATTCAGCGTTTTATTCTGGAAAACTGGGGCCAGGCCGGCTCTGATCTTTACGTCAGCGTTTCCTTTGTGGTGGTGCTGGTTGTGGTGGGCAGCTATATTCTCAAGGATGCCCTGCACTCCAGCCATTCTGGCAAGGAAGATGACGAAAGCACGCCGCCCCTTGCCCAAAAGTTGCAGGCCATCAACCTGCCGCCCATGATATCCTTTCCCAAATCCGGCTTGCGTATTTCGCTGTGGTTTACCCTGCCCGTGGGCATCGCCACCGGCATGCTGGCCGCCACCATTGCCGTGGGCGGATTCGTGGGCGTGCCGGGGCTTATCTATGTGATCGGCGTACCCGGGCTCATTGCATCGGGCACAGAACTGGTCACGGCTTTTGTCATGGGCCTGTGCGGCTCGGTCAACTGGGCCATGCACGGCATGATAGACATCCGCCTCGTCTTTATCATCCTGGCTGGCTCCCTGCTTGGCGTGCAGCTTGGCGCCATCGGCACCACCTACGTCAAGCCCATCATGATCAAGTACGTTATGGCCGCCATCATGCTTATTGTTGCCGCAAGCCGCATTGTTGCCCTGCCGGGCTACCTCAGCGCGCTGGGGCTTATCCAGATGGGGCCGGGAATTCTCTATCTGCTCAAGGTCGTGAGCTTCATAACCATGTGCGCCGGATTGCTCGTTGGCGCGGGCATGATCCTTGGCGGCATGTGGCGCGGGCAAAAACGCAACCGCAAAGAAGCGGCGCTGGGCAGCGTGGCCTGAAGCGTCTCCCGCAAACAAATTCCAATAACATCTTCTCCTCAAACCCTATAGCAAAAGGGGGGTGCATTGCGTCTGCACCCCCCTTTTATTTTTTTAGTCAAAGGCTGTAAGCGGACAGTTGGCCCCATTGCCTATTTCCTGATTTTCTGTATGCTTTCATAATCACCATAATATTTTGTCAGCTTTTCTGCCATCCCTTCGCAGGAGGAGCCATGCGCATATTCACGCGCAGCCTCAAGACGCAGTTTATTGAGGCATTCACGCTGCTTATCCTGCTGTCATCATGCTTTCTTGCGGCCATAACCGGGCGCGAAGCCAGCAGCGAGGCCCGCTACGAACGCGGCCTGTTGCTGACAAACCGCGTGCAATCCCTTGCCAAGGCCCTTGATCAGTCCATGTGGTTCTGGATCAAGGAGGTGGACACCCTGCGTCATACGGTGGGGCTGATCGGCGGCGATATGAAAAAAGCATCCATCGCCGTGAACCGCTTGCAGGACACTATGCCCGCCTTTGCCTGGATCGGACTCATGAATCCCCAAGGCAAGGTTCTGGTAGCCACCGATGGCGTGCTGGAAGGAACCGATCTTTCCATCTGCGCCATCTTCCGCCAGGGCAAAAACGGCCTCTTTGTGGGCGATGTGCGCAAGGCATCCCTGCTTGCCCAACTGCTGCCCCACCCGGAAAACGGCCCGCTGAAATTTGTGGACATCAGCATGCCCATTGGCGAGGGCGAGCTGAAAGACTGGGTTCTGGTAGCCCATCTGAGCTGGGCATGGGCCAGAGAGGTGGAGGAATTCATCCTTTCGGGCGAAGGGTCGGATACCAACACCAAAATCATGGTTCTCGGTGCAGACGGCAGCGTCATCCTGGGCGGCGACAACAATGAAAAACCGCTGGCCTTGCCCCTGCTGCAAGACCTTGAACACTCCACTTCAGCCTGGGCCGTTGAAACATGGCCCGATGGCATTGCCTATCTCACGGCTGCCGTGAGCTGCACGGGATTCAAAGACTACGATGGATTGCAGTGGAGCGTGGTGGCGCGGCAATCGCTCGATGCCGCCTACGAACCAGTGCGTCGCCTTGTGGCGCGCATTCTTGTGGCTGGCCTCTTGCTTGCGGTGCTTTTTGCGCTGGTTGCCGGATACATCGCCCAGCGCACCATTGCCCCCCTCAAGGCGCTTACCGCTGCCGCAGACCGGCTCAGCCGGGGCGAGAGCGTCACCATTCCGCGCAATCGGGGCATACGCGAAATTGAGGTACTTTCAGCCTCCTTGTCCACCCTGGTCGAAAACCTCACCCGCACAGAAAAAGACCGAAACCGCATCCAGCATACCGCAGAGCGTGATGCCCTCACAGGCCTGCTGAACAGACACGGACTGGCTGCACGCATTGAAGAGGCCATGCCCAGCCTGATGCAAAACCAGGGGCTGGTCGAACTGCTGTACATGGATCTGGACGGCTTTAAACCAATCAACGATGCGCATGGGCACCACGTGGGCGATGCCGTGCTGACCATTCTGGGGCAGCGCCTTACGCGCTGCCTGCGCAAGGATGATGTGCTGGTGCGACTTGGGGGCGATGAATTTCTGGCCCTGCTCGGCCATACCAGGGGCACGCCAGACATACTGCGCACCATCAACCGCATCCGTGAGGATGTGGGAGCGCCCATTTCCGTTGACGGCCTGATGCTGCGCATCGGCATCAGCATAGGGCACGCCACATGGCACTGCGCAAACGAATCTGTTGAAGATGCGCTCAAACGGGCCGACAGCGAACTTTACATGGCCAAACGGATGTCAAAAGCTTCGCAGGAAGTGCTGTAGCTCTTTGCTGTCAGCAGGTTCCAGCCTGCGGCAGAGCCTCCCGCTGAAATCCCGGCACCCCGCTTTTCCCTCAGTCCATATCCTTGCACAGACGCCACAGCGTACTGCGGCTGATGCCCAGCTGGGCCGCTGCCCGAACCTTTGAATTGTCGCACTCATGCAGCGCCTCGCGCACACGCTCGGGGGTGAGGGATTTGCGCTGCATGGCGACAGCTTTTGAGGCCTGCGGGAAACCGGGATGGCGCAGTTCTTCAAGCAGGCGTTCTCCAACAGCGGCATCATAGCCATGCGGTGAAACAACCGTCAGCCTTTCAGCCACTGTGCGCAGCTGGCGCACATTGCCCGGCCATGGCAGGGCCTGCAAGGCCCGAACAAAGGCTTCGGGCAGTTGCAGGCGCGGCCGTTGCTCCGCTTCATACTGCGTGCAAAACTCCTGCAAAAAAGCCTCTGCAAGCAGGGGAATATCTTCCTTCCGCTCCCGTAGCGGGGGAATGTGCAACGGCAGCACATGCAGCCGGTAGTACAGATCTTCCCGTAGCCTTCCTTCGGCAACATCCAGCCACAGATCGCTGTTGGCGGCGGCAATGATACGCACATCAGCCGGAACAACCACGTTGCTGCCAAGGCGCATGATTTCTTTTTCTTGCAGCACGCGCAGCAGGCGTGTCTGAAACGAAAGCGAAATGGTTCCCACCTCGTCCAGAAACAGGGTGCCACCCTGCGCCAGCTCAAAAATACCGATCTTTCCGCCTCTGCGCCCGCCGGTAAACGTACCTTCGGCATAGCCAAAAAGTTCGCTTTCCAGCAGGGATTCTGGCATGGCCGCGCAGTTCAGCGACACAAAGGGGCCGAGCCTGCGGGGGGATGCATTGTGTATACCCTGCGCCAGAATTTCCTTGCCCGTGCCGCTTTCGCCGGTAATGCACACGCCTGCTTCCGAGGAGGCATACAGCCGGGCCTGCTCCAGAAGCGACTCCACGACGCTGCTGGTGTGCAAAAAATCCTCAAGTGTATAGCGCGCCCTGAATCCCCGATTGTAGGCCTGTCGGACTCTCTCCTCCGCCTGAAGGATGCGCGAGGCAGGCTGCATGCTGAAGACCGCACCGGCAGGTTTTTTACCCACGCGGATGGGGATGGTGTTGACGATAAACTGCTCGCGATGCTTGCTGGCCGCCGTCACATTGTGCAGGGGTTCGTGCCGTTCATGGGCGCTGGCAAGGGGCAAAGCGGGGAATACGCTGCTGACGGGCGTGCCAATGACGTTGAGTTCATTGACCTGGAGCATGCTGCAGGCCTGGGGATTGATTTCCTCAATGGCGCCGCGCTCGTCCACGGCCAGAATGCCTTCAGAAATCCCGTCAAGAATGCTGCGGTAGCGTTCTTTTTCCTTAAGAGTCTTGCGCCTTGTCTGCACAACGTTAACGATGCTGTCAAAAAAGCTGGCGGGTATTTCGGGCTGCTCATGCAGATCAACAAAGGGCAGACCGCATTTTTGGGCCGCCCTGCGGGTAATATCGCCGCCAATAATAACTTCAAGCCCCCGTTGCTGGGCTTGCACCACGCCTTTTTCAAGACTGGGCTTGTCGCTGTACAGGATGATCTCCGGCTGAAACCCCAGCAATTCCTCGCACAGAGCCAGGTTGCACTCTCCGGTGCGTATCTGGGTAATGCCAATGCGCCGCCCCATGGTTGAAGCTTTTTTGAGCGCCCGCAGCTGATTGGCCGTGGTATCCGGCAAGGCCACCACGGGCACGGAAAGCTGACGCAGAATATAGGCCGTCCCCCTGCGGGACAGGATAACTTCAACCCCCTGCTCCTCAATGATCTGCCGCACTGGTTCAACGGCATCCTCAAGATCGAAGACCGCCTCCACAAGCCGACAGGGCTTGTCCTCCAGCACCTTGCGAACAGTGTTCACATTGCGTTGCGATGAAAAAACCAGACCGATCACTGGGGGAGTGTTCATGCGTGCTCCTTGCTGCTCCGAAGCATAGGCTGCAAGCTGAGCGGACGCAAGTTTCAGTACGTTTAAAAAAACACATGAAACGTTTCTGAAACGTTTTTACTACTCCGCAGGGGCTGGAGAAGCGACATAGCGCACACCGACGAAAAAATATTCATATCAATCTATTTTTATTGATAAAATATAAAAGCTCCAACTCATTGTTTGCACAGTCTGTATGAGCTTGCGCTTTTTGGCACAAAACTTGTTAAAGGTGGACACTTGTAAATTCCCGCTTTGTTTACTGCATCTGGAGGAAACAATGTCAGACAAGAAACTGTTCATGAACCGACGCACCTTCATCAAGGCCTCGGTGGTCACGGCAGGCGCCCTGACCTTCACCTTCGGCCTGGGTGGGCTTGGTTCCTCCCTTTGGGCCGCCAACAACAAACCTATGCTGGATTTTGACATCATTGTCGTTGGCTCCGGCGGTGCTGGCCTGCGCGCGGCGGTTTCCGCCATGGAGGCCAACCCCAAGGCCCGGGTTTGCGTGGTCGCCAAAACCATGCCCACCCGCTGCGCTACAGCCATGGCCGAGGGCGGCATCAACGGCGTCATTGATTTCAGCAAGGGCGATTCTTACGACCTGCACGCCTTTGATACTGTCAAAGGCGGCGACTACCTTGTGGATCAGGACGCGGTGCTGGATTTCTGCGAAGAGGCAGGCCGCACCATCCACGCTCTTGATTACCTTGGCATGCCTTTTTCGCGCGACGATGCCGGCGCGCCCAAGGCGCGCTATGCTGGCGGCGCGTCCAAGGTCCGGTGTATCTACTCTGCCGACAAAACCGGCCACATTGTCATCCAGACCCTGTTTGCCGAGGCCCTTACGCGCGGAGTCAAGTTCCTCATGGATTACCAGCTGCTTGACATTGGCAAGGGCAATGGCGCGTTGGAGGGCGTTGTGCTGCGCAACATCCGCACTGGCGAGATCATGCCCGTGCGGGCCAAGGCTGTTATTATGGCAAGCGGCGGCTATAGCCGGGTATACTGGAACCGTTCGTCAACGCCCTACGTGGCGACAGGCGACGGGCCTGCGGCAGCCCTGCGCGCGGGGGTTCCTATAAAAGACCCCGAAATGACGCAGTTTCACCCCACAGGCGTTGTGCACGGCGGCGTGCTCATTACAGAAGCAGCCCGCGGCGAAGGCGGTTATCTGGTCAACCGCCTGGGCGAACGTTTTATGTCCCGCTACGCCAAGGATCGCATGGAGCTGGCCCCCCGCGACATCGTATCCCGCTCCATCGAATCGGAAATTCTCGCTGGCCGGGCCTTTGGCGAGGGCATGGAGGCCTATGTCTACCTTGATCTGCGCCACCTGGGCGAAGCCAAGATCGACAAGGATCTGCCGCTGATCCGCCACATCGGCAAGCTTTTTGAGGGCATCGATCTCGCCAAGGAACCCATGATCATCAGGCCCACGGCCCACTACTGCATGGGCGGCATTGACGTGCTGAACTATCGCCAGATGAACACGCTCCTGCCGGGGCTTTACGCCGCCGGAGAGGCGTCCAATGTGTCCATTCACGGGGCCAACCGCCTTGGCGGCAATTCACTGGCCGAGGCTTCCGCCACCGGCAACTGGGCAGGGCAGGGGGCCGCCGCCTACGCCAAGGGGGCATCGCCCGCAGCCGAGGGCAAAAATCTGCTCGAACTCTGCAGCAAGTGGACGGACCATTACGCCAAGGTTACGGCCCGCACTGCCAAGACAGACATTTTTGCCATCCGCGAACGCCTTGGCGAGGTCATGTGGGACAACATGGGCATCTTCCGCACCGAAGACAATATGCGCCAGGCCGCCAACGAGCTGGATTCCCTGTCAAGGGCCTATGAAGACGCCAGCGTACCTTGCACCAATCCTGGCTACAACACGCTTTACACACAGTATGTGGAGCTGGGCAATCTGCTCACCTGCGCCAAGGCGGCCACCTTTGCCGCAAGGGCCAGACAGGAATCACGCGGGGCGCACTGCCGTACAGATTTTCCCAGGCGCGATGACGAGCGCTTTCTCAAGCACTCGCTCGTTACCCTGGCGGACGGCGGCATGAAGCTGGACTGGCGCGATGTGAGCATTATCAAATTCAAGCCTCAGGAGCGTAAGTACTGATGAGCGACGCAGTATTCATAGTTATTGAGCGTTTTGATGGAAAAAAACGGTACTCGCAGGAGTACACGCTGGCCCGCGCGGACGTTCACAATAAAACAGTGCTCAGCACCCTGATTTTTATCAAGGAGCATCTGGACCCGACGCTGAACTTTACCGCGGCCTGCCGCATGGCCATTTGCGGCGCTTGCGGCGTCAGACTTAACGGGCAACCCATCATCGCCTGCGACACCAGCATGGAAGATCAGTTGGCCCTGTATGCCACCAACAGGGTTACCATTGCGCCACTTGCCAATTTCAAGGTTATTTCAGACCTGGTGGTGGATTGGGAACCCGCGCTTGAAAATCTGCGCAAGGTTCACCCTTCGCTTATGGCCCGCAAAGAGTTTTCCAAGGAAAAAGGCTGCCGACAAAGCGCTGGCGACATGGAAAAAATTGCAGACATGTGGGACTGCATTCTTTGCGGATGCTGCGCATCGTCCTGCAACAAACTTTCCGTCAACCGGGCAGACTATCTGGAGCCCTTTGTCTTCAACATCGCCGCTCGCATGTCGGTGGATTCGCGCAGCAAAGACCCCATGATTCACGCCAAGCCAGCTTTTGACAACGGCCTGTGGAAATGCGTGCACTGTCAGGAATGCGCCAACGTATGCCCCAAACATATCAAGCCGGTGGAAGGCATAAGCATAATGCGCAATATCACCGTGAACCGGGGGCTCAATCAGGGCAAAGGGCCGGAGCATGCCGAAGCCTTCTTGACCGACATGCGCGACACGGGCCGCCTTAACGAAATGAAAATGGCCCTGCGCACAGAAGGCGTAACCGCCATGACCAGAGTTGGCCTTGCCGTCAACCTGCTGCGTCGCGGCAAGGTTCACCCCACAGAACTTTTGGGCAATGACCCCATCAAGGGGCAGGCCGATTTTGTCCGCATTCTTGATCTGGCAAAAGCTGATGCCAAGGGTAAGGAGTAAAACATGCTGAAGCGTTATGCTTTTTTTCCAGGCTGTGTGCTGAATGCCGCCGCCAGCGAAGCACGTACAGCCCTGGAGGCCAGTGCAAAACTGCTGGACGTGGAACTGGTGGAGATACCGGGCTGGAGCTGTTGCGGCGCATCGCATGTGCAGGACATAGCTCCTAATGAGGCTCTGGCCGCCAATGCCCGCAATCTGGCGTTGGGCGAACAGATCGGCGCTCCGGTTATCACCGCGTGCAGCACCTGCTCCCTCATGCTGCGCACCGCCAAGTCCGAGCTTGATCATGGCAAAAAAGATCAGGCAAACCGCTGGCTTTCGCCCGCCAATCTTGAATACAAAGGCACTGCGGAAGTAACCACCCTTCTGTGGGAACTCGCCAAAGACCTGCCCGCCCTCAAGGCAAAGGTCAAAAAGCCCCTCGCAGGGCTGAACGTGGCCTGCTTTTATGGCTGCCACAGCATACGGCCCGAACCCATCATGAACTTTGAAAGCTCTCGCGTGCCGCACAGCCTGGAAGATATCGTCGTTGCTCTGGGCGCTACGCCGGTGCCCTATGCCCGCCGACTCGACTGCTGCGGTTTCCATGCGGTGTACCCGGCAGAACATGATGCCATGGTGATGATCTCGTCACTGGTTACAGACGCCGCCAAAGCCAGGGCCCACTGCGTTGTATCGCCCTGCCCCCTGTGCCAGATGCAACTGGACATGTATCAGGGCAATGCTGCTGACGTGACAGGCAGCAATGCCTCGGTGCCCGCGCTGCACCTGCCGCAATTGCTGGCTATTGCACTGGGAGCCGCGCCTGATTCTCTGGGCCTGGACAGGCTCATTGTGGCCCCCGATGGGCTGAAAAAAGTTCTTTCGCTGTAGCAGACAGCGCCATCAATCATAATCGTACCAAGGGGAAGCATGATGAAAATGATACTCAGGTCTGTATGTCTGACTGTATGCGGCACGGTTTTACTGGCCCTTGCGAGCCTTGCCAGCGCTGCTGAAATCAGCGTTGTCAGCTCCGGCGGCTTTGCAGCCGCCTACAAGGCGCTTTGCCCGGAGTTTGAAAAAGCCACGGGGGATACCCTCAAATCCGCGTGGGGACCGTCCATGGGCGATACCCACAACGCCATACCCCAACGCCTGGAACGCGGAGAGGCCATTGACGTGGTCATCATGGTGGGCAATTCGCTCGACAAGCTGGTCAAGGAAGGCAAGGTCGATCCGTCAAGTACGGTACTGCTGGCACGCTCCAAAGTTGCTCTGGCTGTAAAGGCAGGAGCGCCCTCCCCTGATATCTCGACCGTAGAAGCCCTGAAGCAGACCATGCTCAAGGCCAAAAGCATTGCCTATTCCGACAGCGCCAGCGGCACCTATATCGCCAAGGTTCTGATTCCCAAGCTGGGCCTTGCGGACGCCCTCAAGGACAAGGCCCACATGATCCCTGCGGAGCCTGTGGGCAAGGTGGTAGCCCGTGGCGAAGCCGAGATCGGTTTTCAGCAGCTCAGCGAACTCAAGCCCATTGAAGGTATCCATATTGTGGGTCTGATCCCCGAAGCCGTGCAGGAAGTAACGCTGTTCTCCGCCGGCATGGTCAAGGGGGCCAAAAACCCTGAAGGTGCCAAGGCCCTGCTGAAGTACCTCGCTTCACCCCAATCTTCCAAGATTATTGACGACACAGGCCTGGAAGCGGCCAACCGCTAAACATTTGTCCATAACGCAAAAGGCCCCTGTCCGTCATGCGAGCAGGGGCTTTTTGCATATAAAGGGCATCGGGGTTGAACCTGAGCCTGCAAATCATCCGACAAACTTTTGCGCGCCGTTCACGCCCAGACCTGTTCTTGCAAATGCCGCAGGCACTTGCCCGCTGTGGCAAAATTCTTGCGCAGATCGGCATAGTCCGGCACCGTGCGCGCGCCGCCACGGTCATAGAGCACAAGGCCGCCAGCAAAGGTATCCACATCGTCAGGGTCGTGACTGATAATCACGGCGGGGATTGTCAGGTCATCCATCAGTTCAAGCAGTTCTTCGCGCAGGCGCTCACGCAGCAGGGGATCAAGCGCGGAAAAAGGCTCATCAAGCAGCAGGAGCAAGGGGTCTGCATTGAGCGCCCGCGCCAGAGCCGCGCGCTGCCGCTGCCCGCCGGATATCTGCGATGGCAGGTGGGCCGCCAGATGCCCGATGCCCAAGCGTTCCAGCATGGCCTGCGCCTTGTCGCGCTCCTCGCCGCACACCTTCCAGGGCCAGCAGCCCGTGCGCGGATAGGCCACGTTCTGCAACAGGCTCAGGTGCGGAAACAGGGCGTAATCCTGAAACATATAGCCGATGCGCCGCTTCTGCACAGAAACAAACACGCCTTGCGCAGCATCGTACAAGGTGCAGTCGCCAATGCGGATGTGGCCTGCGTCGGGCCTTGTCAGCCCCGCCAGACACTGCATGGTCAGCGACTTGCCGGAACCGGATGGGCCAAAAAGCACCGCGCACTTGTGCTCGTCGCCGATCTCGTAGCCCACGTCCAGATTGAAGGGCGTGACTCCATTTTTGAAACTTTTTACCAACCGCAACGAGATCATCAGCGCCGCCCCTTGAGTTTCACAAGCAGTTCCGCCGCCATCAGCAGAGTCACGCACACGGCGGAGGTAATGAACACAAGCCAGGAGGCCTGGAGGTCATTGCCCGCCTGAAAGGCATCGTAGATGGCGAGGGCCAGAGTCTGGGTTTTGCCGGGTATATTGCCCGCAATCATCAGGGTTGCGCCAAATTCGCCCATGCCGCGCGCAAAGGCCAGCATGATGCCCGCAAAAATCCCCTTCCAGGCCAAGGGCAGCGACACGCTGATAAATACCCGCCATTCCGAGGCTCCAAGCGTGCGGGCCGCGTCTTCCAGATGTTTGTCCACCTGCTCCAGGGCCGCGCGGGCTGACTTGTAGATGAGCGGAAACACCACAACAGTGGCTGCGACCACAGCCCCCTGCCAGGAAAAAATCAGATTGATGCCCAGTTCCGCCAGCCCATGTCCAAAAACGCCGCGCCGTCCCACCAGCAAGATAAGATAGTAGCCCAGCACTGTGGGGGGCAGCACCAGCGGCAGCGAACACAGGGCGTCCAGCAGCGCGGGCATGGGGCCTTTTTTGCGGGCCAGCCGCCAGGCCGCCAGCGTTGCCACAACAAAGGAAACAGCCGTAGCCGCCCCTGCCACGCGCAACGAAAGCTCCAGCGGACTCCAGATAAACGCCAGGTCAAAATCCATTTCCAACTCTGCCCCCTGCCACTGAACGGATCCGTTGATGCGTAAAAAACACTGAAGACGGTTGCCGCTTCTGCCAAAACGGCAACCGCCAATAAGCACAATCCATCATTGCAGGCCCGCGCGCAAGGGCACGGGCACGCCTTCATGCTCTAGGGCTTGGAGAAACCGTACTTGGCAAGCACGGCCTGCCCTTCGGGCGAAAGCACAAAGTTCAGAAACTCCTGGCCCATTTTGGCATCCTTGCCAGTGGTGGCAACGGCGATGGGATAGCTCACGGGGTCGTGACCTTCCACAATCATGACCACTTCAACCTTGTCCGCCAGCTGCTTGGCATCGGTGCGGTAAACAAAACCGGCATCAACCTCGCCACGGGCCACATAATCCAGCACCTGACGCACGCTGTTGCCCAGGATAAGCTGGGGCTGCACGGCTTCCCACAATTTGGCGGTGTTCAGCGCGTCCTTGGTGTAACGCCCGGCGGGCACGGAATCGGGATTGCCGATGGCAACGCGCTTGAAGGCCTTGATGTCTTCAAGTTTGGCGGGCTTTTTGGAGCCAGCGGGCACGATAAGCACTAGGTCGTTGAGCGCAAAATTCTTGCGCGTAGCGGGGTCAACAACCTTGGCGGCCACGGCCTTGTCCATGGTGCCCTGGTCGGCAGAAGCAAAAACGTCTACTGGCGCACCTTCCTGGATCTGCTTGAGCAGCGGATTGGAGGCAGCATAATTGGTGTGCACCTGCAAGCCGGTGTGCTTCTTTTCAAACACGCCCTTGATTTCGTTAAAGGCATTGGTAAGGCTGGCAGCGGCAGAAACGGTCATTTCCGCAGCCTGAACGGGAAGGCTGAGCAGGGCCACGCACCCCAGCGCCAAAGCTATGCGGCAAAAGGCCCCACGAACGTATGCAGTCTTTTTCATGAAATTCCTCCGTGCGCCAGAAGCGCGGTTTGTACGCCAACAGTACAGAACCCTTGAAGGCGAGCAATACAGTCACGTTTTTTGATGAAAGCGTGAACACTGTACAACAAAAGGGTTTTACTTGTATAAGGCAGGAAAACTGACGGGAATCAGCATGGAAAAAAACAAAAACCGTGAGGAAATGGCTGCGCTTTTGCGCTCCCTCTCTTCCGCAGACAGGGCATGGCTGCGCCAACGCCTTATGCGGCGGGACTCTGCCGCTCTGCTGCAGGATACAGGACGCATCAGCCCGCGCGAGCTTCTGGCCGTGGAAACATGGCTGTGGGAACGGGCCAGCGCTGCCCGTGGCCCGCGCGAAAAACGCCCCCGCCTGCGCATGTGGCTGATTTTCATGCTGCTGCGCTATGCGGCCCTGCGGCTTGTGGAAATTTTTGAGATCATGCCCGCACATCTTGATTTTCAGGACGGCGTTATCCATGTGCCGGGCAGCAACGATGCCCCCGGGCGCGAGGTTCCCCTGCCGCTTACCATCAGCCGCCGCCTCAGGCGCGTGCTGGAAGACCCGGCGCTGTTTCCTGAAACCCGCGAGCTCATGCGCTGCGATGCCAGTTATGTGCGCCGCTGCCTGCAACAGTGCGGTGCGGCATGCGGCCTGCCCAAGGGCCTTTTGAGCGCCCGCGCCCTGCGCCATACCCGCGCCCTTGAGCTGGGCAGACAAGGCCTGCCCCTGCCCGTTGTGGATATTTTTCTTGGCCGGCGATCCGCGCCCGGCCAGAGCGGCATTGTCCGCTGCGACCCGCAGGAGGCCAAACGCCTGCTGCGCGAACAACTGCAAAGGGAGCGACCCATGAAAACCAGTGCGCGCAACGTCTTTCAGGGGCGCATAACCTCATTGCGCCAAAGCGGGCTGCTGGTCGAAGTGGTGCTGCGCACCGCAGGCGGCCTGCGCGTGGCCTCGCTCATTACGGACGAAAGCGCCAAGACCCTGGCCCTCAATGAGGGCAAGCTGGTCAATGCCAGCATCAAGGCACCCTGGGTGCTGGTGCAGGGGGGTGAACTCTCGCCCAAAAGTTCCCCTCCGGCGGAGAACTGCTTTACCGGCGTGGTGGAAAGGGTGCGGGAAGATGAAATGGTGGCCGAAATTCTGGTGGCGCTTGGCGAAGGCAGTCAGGTCTGCGCCCTGCGCAACCGTGGGCCGGAAAACCCCATCAATCTTGTGGCCGGGCAGACTGTAACGGTATTTTTCAAGGCTTTTTCCGTCATTCTCACCGTAGATTAGCCAGAAACTCACAAATAAAGCCGCGCCAACAGTCGTTATGACCATCGGCGCGGCTTTATCATTTTTTTATTGCAGCGACAGTTTACTGGCAGGCATTACTTCCACAGGGCGCGGTTTTCTTCCATAAAGCGCTCAAAGGCCTCAATGGCGCGCGCCATATCCAGACGCCCCACGCCCCGGTAGGTTGTCAGACGCAGGTGATCCTTGCCCATGCCCTTTGCCAGCAGCCCCAGAGGCGCAAGCTGTTGCTCGAACCAGTCTGAAGACCTGCCGGAAGCGCTTATATCCAGCATCACAATGTTGCTTTGCACAGGCGTGAGCACAAACTCGCCATAGGCCGCCAGCGCCGCGCCGAGGTGGCGGGCGTTTTCGTGGTCTTCCGCAAGGCGGTCAATGCCCGTGCGCAAGGCAATCAGCCCGGCAGCGGCCATAATGCCCGCCTGCCGCATGCCGCCGCCAAGCAGCTTGCGCGTCTGACGCGCCTTGGCGATAAACTCGCGCGTTCCGCACAGCACAGAACCGAACGGCGCGCCAAGCCCCTTGGAAAGGCAGAACATCACGCTGTCCGCGCAGGCGGCCAGATGTGCGGCGTCCACTCCGAGGGCCACGGCTGCGTTAAACAGCCTTGCGCCGTCCATATGCACGGGAATCTCTGCCTTGCGAGCCGCAGCGGCCAGAGCCTGCTGCCGCGCAAGCGACACGCATATGCCGCCGCCGAAGTTGTGGCTGTTTTCCACACAGGCCAGCTTGATGCCCGACGTCGCGCAGGCGGATGCAAAGGACGCGACTTCGGGCATGCCCTCCGCATCCCGCGAATAAAACACCGGCTGAATGCCCAGGAACTTTTCCATGAAGGGCGACTTTTCGGTGCGGAACACATGCAGGTCCGGCTCCAGAGCCGCAGCGTCGCCACGGTCGCACCACGTAGCCAGCGCGACGAGATTGGCCATGGTTCCCGACGGGCAAAAAAGCGCGGCTTCCTTGCCCAGCAGTTCGGCAGCATGATCTTCCAGCCGATTGACTGTGGGGTCGCCGCCGCGCCCTTCCGCGTCAACACGGCCGTCATCGCCCACTTCGGCCTCGCGCATGGCGGCGCGCATGGCCTCGGTGGGAACGGTCAGGGTATCACTGCGCAGATCGACTACAGGCATGAATGTCACCTTTTAGACTTCGGCGGTTTCTTCCACCGGTTCGTAGGCAATGCCCGCCCAGCGCATGACAAGCTTCACCGCGACGGTGTTGCTGACCACGTTGACGGCTGTACGGCCCATGTCCAGAAAAGCGTCCACACCCGCGATGATGGCCAGAGCCTCCACAGGAATACCGATGGTTGTCAGCACCATGGCAATGGCCACAAGACCGCCGGAGGGCACGTTGGCGCTGCCCTTGCTGGCAAGCGTTGTCACCACGATGATGGAAAGCAGGGTGCTGGGGTCCAGCGGGATGTTATAGGCATCGGCCAGAAAACCCACGGCCAGCGCAAAATACATGATGGAGCCGTCGCGGTTGAAGGCATAGCCCAGAGGCAGCACCACAGAGGCTACGGCCTTGGGAACGCCCATTTCCACCAGTTTTTCCATGTGCAGGGGCAGTGTCGCCTCTGACGAGCGCGTGGCAAAGGCCAGAATCACAGGCTCGCTCACGGCCTTGGCGGTCTTGAGGGGGTGCTCGCCGATGCAGAGCATCAAAATGGCAAACAGCACCAGCAGCACGCCAAGCCCCAGATACATGACTAGGACCAGCTTGAGCAGGGCCAAAATGGTGTGCATGCCCTGCGTGGAAAACAGCCAGGCAATGATGGCGAAGATGGCAATGGGCGACAGGGCGATGATCCAGCCCGTGAGCTTGAAAACAGCGCCCATCAGAGCGTCCAGCACGTCAACGAGAGGCTTTGCCCTGCTGCCGGTGGAGGCCAGAGCAAGACCCAGCAGCACAGCAAACACCAGCACGGGCAGGAGGTTGGTGCCCGACATGGCCGCGAACACGTTGGAGGGGATCATGTCGAGAAAAAACTTTGTCCAGTTGACCGTGGTATTGATGTTCTTGGGCAGTTCTGCGGTGTGTGACAGATTGACGCCCACGCCGGGGTGGAACATGCCGTTGAGGGCAAGGCCAATGATGATCGCCACCACCGTGGCAATAAAAAAATAGAGCAGGCTGATAACGGAAACCTTGCCCAACTGCTTGGCGCTGTTGCCCATCTGGTAGATGCCAAGGGTGATGGCCGTGAACACCAGCGGCACCACGATCATCTTGATGGCCTGCACAAAGGCCGTACCCACCGGGGCCAGAGCCTGGGAAAAGTGCGGCGCAATAAAGCCGAACACAATGCCCAGAACAAGGCCGAGCACCATCTGAATTGGCAGCGGAATGGGCCGCTTTTTGCTGGTTTTTGTCATTTCCATCGCCTCTCTTCCCCCTCTGATCCTTGCACGTAAAACGTCTTGTGATGCCGACGGCCATGTTTAGCCGAGAACTGCAAGCAGTGAGCGCAGTTTCGTTTCCATGGCCTTTTGCAGATGATCCCAGACAAGCTGGTGAGCCAGTGTTTGATTGCGATCCAGAATGGCATTGCCAATGGCGATATGTTCCTTGATCACCACGCGTGTCCGTTCTGCATCGTAATTTTTGACGCGCTGCATGGCCAAGGAGTTTTGTACGCGCACGTCTGCATAAAGTTTTGCCAGCCGCGTGTTGCCAGCGGCCTGAAATATGGCTTTGTGGAAATCCCAGCCGATGCGCTGCGCTTCAAAGGTATCAAGCTCCGGCCCATCGGGCAGGGCCTGAAGTTCGGCAAGGCAGGCGCGCAGCTCAGGGCTGCCGCCTTTTTCCGCAGCCAGCTTGGCGGCCATGCCTTCGAGCGCCAGACGTACCTCGTGGATTTCTTTCAGGTCTTCCACAGACAGGCGCTGCACAAAGGTGCCACGCAGAGGAACGCTCATGAGGACGCCCTCCCTGCACAGTTCCTTGATGGCCTCGCGCACTGGCGTGCGGCCAAGTTGCAGGCTTTCAGCCAGGCTGCGTTCCGACAGTTCTTCGCCGGGGCTGAGCTGCCCCTGCGCGATCATGGAACGGATAGCCTCATACGCTGTGGAAGATGCCTTGGTGTTTATCTGCTTCATAACTGGTATACCAGCACAAAGCCAAATAAATGTCCATACTCAGCAGGGCGGCTTCAGCATGGTAACCTTATAATATTACAGCAGGGTGGAATTTTTTTGACCGGGGAAAAAAGAAGGGGGTTGTCGCCATCCGTAAACCCATTAAGCAACGGCTCCGCGCGACACAGGAAGTTACGCCTAACGACAGCAGCGCTACGGTACTCGACCTGAGCAAAATTCATCCCTGACGCAGCCAACACGAAAGAAATCTAAGAAACAGCGATAGTGTCCGGCGAGGATTTTTGAGCGCTGGCAAGGAAGTGTGGCTTTTTGTGAGGGGAGTGTACTCCAAAGGTACTCGACCCGATCAAAAATCCACACTGACGCCGCCAGCGCTCAAAAAGACCGCCGGACACATCTCGGGGGAGTCGCAGAATTTCCCTTGCCACAACCCCCTCGCCCTCAGCGCCCGCCGCAAATCCCCAAGCAGACCGCGCTTGTCTGTGGCCCAGGCGGGAGCCAGCAGTTCACCGGGGGCAGGGTCGCTCTGGAGGCGGTGGATGACGATGCGGGAGGGGATGCGCGGCAGGGCGGCGCAGAGGAGGTCGACATATTCATCGCGCCAGAGGGGGTGATACTGGCCTGCGGCGTGCTGGCGGGCCAGCTCCGTCCCCTTGGGCACGTAAACGTTGTGCAGTTTGAGGCCACTTATCGGCTGGGAAGTCGCCCATTCCAGACTTTGCAAAAAATGGCCTTCGTCTTCACCGGGTAACCCGGCCATGAGGTGAGCGCATACGGCAATACCACGCGCGGCGGCCATGCGCACGGCATTTTCAGCGCTGGCTGCGGTATGGCCCCGGTTAATGCGGGCAAGGGTGACATCCTGGGATGTTTGCAGGCCCAATTCCAGCCAGAGGTCGCAATCAAGGGCTGCGAGCAGGTCGAGCTTTTCGTCATCAAGGCAGTCGGGGCGTGTTCCCACGGCAATTCCAAAACAGCCGGGTAGTTGGCGAACCGTTTGGAGCAGTTGTTGCAGGCGTTCTGATGGCCCATACGTGTTAGAGAAGGATTGCAGGTATGCAATAAAGCGCGTATTGGGGTCGTCCCGCAGATATATGGAACGCCACAAATTCCACTGTTGCAGTAGGGAATAGCCCTGTTTTGCGCGGCCCGAGCCGGACCCATCGACATTGCAAAACGTGCAGCCGGAAAACGAAAGCGTACCGTCGCGGTTGGGGCAGGAGGCCCCGGCGTCAAGTGGAATTTTTTGCACCCGGCTACCACAGCGTCGATTATAATAAGCGGCCAGAGTATGCCAGCGCTGCATGTTTGCGTCCCTTGAAGGCTAATTTCCGCGCCTTCCGGCGGGACAAATATTTTAACCCTGTGTCCACCATCTTGACTTCATGCCAGTTTTAGCAGAACAGTTTTCAGCCTGACGTTACCAATTCCAACAGCGCCCTCACTCCAGGCCTCTTCGCCTCGCCGGGTGCGGGAGTTGTTTCAACATGACGGTAAGGTAGCACACCAGCACAGCGAGGCAAGTTAGAGTAATGTCCAAAATTCTGGATTTCGCACTAGGATTGTTTTCCAATGACCTGGCCATTGACCTTGGCACAGCCAACACCTGCGTTTATGTCAAGGGGCAGGGAATTGTGTTGCGCGAGCCCTCGGTGGTCGCGGTCAAGAAAGACCCGCGCGGCAACAATGTAGTTCTTGCCGTTGGGCACGATGCCAAGCGCATGCTGGGCAGAACCCCTGGCAACATCTGGGCTATCCGCCCCATGAAAGACGGCGTTATCGCCGACTTTGAAGTTACCGAGGCCATGCTGCGCCACTTTATCGCCAAGGTTCACAATTCGCGGCGTCTTGTGCGTCCGCGCATCATGATTTGCGTACCTACGGGCATCACCCAGGTGGAAAAGCGCGCCGTGAAAGAATCGGCCCAGTCCGCTGGCGCACGTGAAGTGTACCTCATCGAGGAACCCATGGCAGCGGCCATCGGCGCGGATCTGCCCATTCAGGAACCCACCTCCAACATGGTGGTGGATATCGGCGGCGGCACCACGGAAGTGGCAGTCATCTCCCTTTCGGGCATTGTGTACTCGCGCTCTGTGCGCGTGGGCGGCGACAAGATGGACGAAGCCATCATGACCCACGTCAAGCGCAAGTATAACATGCTCATTGGTGAATCTTCCGCTGAAGAAATCAAGATCAAGATCGCATCCGCCTACCCGCTCGATCCGGAACAACAGATCGAAGTCAAGGGTCGCGACCTTGTGACGGGTATTCCGCAGAATATCATCATCACCTCTGAAGAAGTGCGCAAAGCCATTTCGGAACAGGTGGACAGCATTGTACAGGCTGTGCGCATCGCCCTGGAACAGACCCCGCCGGAACTGGCGGCGGATATTGTGGACAGGGGCATTGTGCTCACGGGCGGCGGCGCGCTGCTCAAGGGCCTTGACCAGCTGCTGCGCGAAGAAACCTCGTTGCCCATTACGGTTGTGGACGATCCATTGTCCACCGTTGTGGTGGGTACCGGCAAAGCGCTGGACAACCTACACATTCTCAAAGAAGTGTGCATCGACTAGAACCGACCTTGTCCTCGCGCCCCTGTGCGGCTGACGCAATGCCGGAACACAAGCTTCCGGTTCTGCGTCTCCGGCACAGGGGCGCGGTTTATTCCGCACCGGCTTTCAGGAGCTTCCGCCTGTGACACTGCGGCGTCTTCTCCTCCTCGCGGGCATTTTGCTCATCCTGTTTCTGGGCATGTATTCCTGGAATCAGCGCACGCGCGTTCTGGATGACCTGGCCGCGAGACTGGGGCTTGAAATCACCGGCGCGGTGCTCACGCCTGTTCGTTCCGCGCAGGACGCCGCGGAAAACATGTGGGACCGTTATTTTGACCTTGTGGGCGTACGTGAAGAAAACGAAGCCCTCAAGCAAAAGGTGGACGAGCTTGAAGCGCGCCTGCTCGCCAATGGTGAAGACCTGGCCGAGCTCAAGCGCCTGCGCGCCCTGGTGCAACTGCCGGTAGACCAGACATGGCGCCCCCTTGGCGCCCGCGTTCTTTCCGGCCGCATGGGCCCCAACGCCGTTCTTGACAGCATCACCATCAGCCGGGGTTACAGCACGGGCGGACGCCCGGGCACGCCTCTGGTCACGCACCTCGGGCTGGTTGGCCGCGTTCTCAAGGCCAGCGCCCACAGTTCCATTGTGTTGCTGCTTACTGATCCCAGCAGCCGCATAGCCGTTTTTTCGCAAGAAAGCCGTGCTCCCGGCATCCTCATGGGCATGGGCACGGGCCAGAAGCTTGAAGTCAACTTTGTGCAGCGCGATGCCAAGGTCAAACCCGGCGAAATAATCATCACCTCCGGTCTGGACGGCAAGTACCCCAAGGGCATCCCTGTGGCGCGCGTACTGCGCGTGGCCCCTTCGGACTACACCCAGTTCATGGCCATCAAGGCAGAACCGCTGGTTGACCTGCAACATCTTGAAGAAGTGCTGCTGCTCGAATCCACCGGCGCGCCCCGCCCGCTGGAACCCAGCGAAGCTCCCAAAGAATTTGTGGGCCCGCCCGCGCCCAAAAGCGCCACGCCATGAGAACGCTCCGCAGCATTGCATGGTGGGCCTTTTTCATGGCCTGCGCCATTGTTTTGCAGGCGGCGGTACCGGGGCTTGATGTGCTCACGGTGGGCCTGATCATCCTGTTGCAGGAACGGGATTATAAAAATATGCTCTGGCTGCTGCCCGTGTTCATCCTGTTGCAGGAAGGCATGGGCACGCGCCCCTTCGGGGCCGTCATTGTCTGGTATGCCGCTGTCATTTTGCTGTTCAAGATGGGCCGCTGGCTGTTTGAAGTGGAAAATTTCATTTTTGTCTTTTTGCTGTCAGCCTGCCTGGGCGCCGCATACTACGCCATTGCGTGGCTCATGGCCCCTTTGCAGAACCTGCCTTTCGATGTGCAGGGAACCCTGGACACAAGCCTGATTCAGGCCATCTTTGTGCCCTTCGCCTGGCGGCTGTTGGTGGCCACCCGCCACTGGAACCCCAATGATCAGGAAAACTGACAATACCTCGCTGCTGGCGCACAAAGACAAAGCGCAGCATAAGGGCATCCGCTCCTGGCTCAAGATTCAGGTCGAGAGCGAGGGCTATCAGCCGCCGCGCGCTGGCGCAATCCTGCTTCAGGTTCTGGTGGGTCTGATGTTTTTTGTGCTCGTGGTGCGCTTCTGGTATTTACAGGTGCACAGAGGTGAAGAATTTGCGCGTCAGGCGCAGGACAACCGCCTGCGTATCGAGCGCATTTTTGCGCCGCGCGGCCGCATCATGGACGACAAGGGCAAGGTGCTTGCCGACAACCGCACTGCCTACGGCCTTTCCATCGTGCGCGAAGACTGCCACGACATCCCCGCCACCCTGGCCCAGATAAGCGAATGGTCGGGCATCCCCCTCCAGCAGATCTGGGACAAGTTCCGTCAGGATCGCTTCAAGGTCAAACCCTTTGAGCCTCTGCTGCTTATCACCGACATCGACTTTGACCTTGTGGCCCGCATTGAATCCGAGATCCACGAATGGCCGGGGCTTGAAATCGTGGTGCGCACCAAGCGCAGCTACCCGGAGAAGGAACTTTTCGCCCATATTCTTGGCTACGTTGCAGAAGCCAACGAGCAGGAAATGGCCGCAGACAGCGCCCTTGCCATGGGCGATCTGGTGGGCAAACAGGGGCTGGAACTGGAGCTGGAAAAGCAGTTGCGGGGCCGCAAGGGCTTGTACGATGTCGAGGTTGACGCCCACGCCCGGGTGCTTGGCAAAACCCTGCGCGATGAACCGCGCGGCGGGCACGAAATACATCTTTCGCTCGATGCGGGCCTGCAAAAGGCCGCGTGGGACGCCCTTGGCGGCGAGGCTGGCTGCATCGTGGTCATGGAGCCGGACAGCGGCAAGCTGCGCGCGCTGGTAACATCCCCGGCCTACGACAACAATCTTTTTGCTGCGGGCATTTCGCAACGCGACTGGGACGCCCTGCGCACCAACAACCGCTTTCCCTTGCAGAACCGCGTTATCCAGAGCGTGTACCCTCCAGGTTCCGTATGGAAGCTGGTTATGGCCACCATGCTGCTTGAAAAGGGCGTCAACCCGCGTGAAAGCGTGTTCTGCCCCGGCCAGGTCAAGCTGGGCAACCAGATATTTCGCTGCTGGAAGCGCGGCGGGCACGGCTCGGAAGACCTCGTGCACGCGCTCATCGACTCCTGCGACGTCTACTTCTACCTCATGGGCGACCGCCTGGGCATTGACAAGCTGGAAGAATTCGCCAAGGCTTGCGGATTCGGGCGGCCTACAGGCATTGACCTGCCGCACGAAAAATCGGGCCTTGTGCCTTCACGTGACTGGAAACGGCGGCGCTTTGGTCGCCCGTGGACACGCGGTGAAACCTACAACGTGTCCATCGGCCAGGGCTACACACTGGTGACTCCGGTGCAGGTAGCCGTATTTGTTTCGGCCCTGCTCAACGGCGGCGATCTGCTCAAGCCCCAGCTTGTGGATGATGCCACCCGCGAAGTGCGCGGGCGCGTGCCCGCCAAACCTGAAACGCTCAAGTTTGTGGTGGAGGCCATGCGCCGCACTGCCAACGGCGGCACAGCCAAGGTTGTGGGCCGCAAGGATGCCGACATAGGCGGCAAAACAGGTACGGCGCAGGTGGTCAAGCTCAAGATGGCCGCAGGCGATCGCCGCCTGAAAACATCAGAGATGGAATACGCCCAGCGCGACCACGCCTGGATTGCCACATGGGGCGTCAAGGACGGCAAAACCTATGTGGTCATCGTCATGGTAGAGCACGGCGGCGGTGGTTCAAGCGTGGCTGGCCCTGTGGCCCGCAAGGTTTACGACTACCTTTTCGGGCCTGACCCCAACGCGCCCATGGTTGTATTGCCCGCCCCAACCACAGCCGTAGAGCCCACGGACTAGGCAACATGCGCAAAGAGCCGGCACCGCGCACAGGCGCAAACAATGTTTGCCCCGGTGGCAACACCGCAGCCAGCAATCGCTGCGAGGCCCACCGTAGCCAAAGAGTGTTGCAGAGCACGGCGGCACATGGGCAAGCCTTTTCACACCACCCTGCAACCACGCATTCCTGACAAGCGGACAAGCGGCATGGATAATCGCCTTTTCAGCTATATCAACTGGGGCCTTCTGGCCTGTATGCTGCTGCTCTATCTTGTGGGCGTGGGCAACCTGTATTCCGCCAGCGGTACGCGCGTGGAATCTGGCCTGGCATTCAATTCCTTTTATCAGCGCCAGCTGATCTGGGGCCTGTGCGGCGTGGTGTGCATGCTGCTGGCAATGGTTTTTGACTACCGCCAGTTGCGCAACCTTGCCTGGCCTTTCTTTCTCATAACCGTCTTTCTTCTGCTGCTGGTGCCCATTGCGGGTAAAACAGTCTACGGTGCCAAGCGCTGGATTTCGCTGGGTTTCATGAGCTTGCAGCCTTCAGAAATGGCCAAGCTTTCCGTGCTGGTTCTGGTGGCGCGCCTGCTGGCGCGCGACAGCCGCCCCTTGGGCTGGAAAAATTTTTGCAGCGTGCTTTGCGTGGGCCTTATTCCTTGCGGGCTTATCATCGTTCAGCCAGATCTGGGCACTACCCTGCTCATATTGCTGATCATGGGCGGCATGATCCTGTTCCACGGGCTTAAGGGCTACGTGCTCAAAACATGCCTGCTGGTAGCGCCAGCCGCTGTGGCCTTCATGTGGTTTGTGGGCATGCACGATTACCAGCGCCAGCGCATCCTGACGTTTCTGGACCCCGGCAACGACCCGCGCGGCACCGGGTATCACATCATCCAGTCGCGCATTGCCATTGGCTCGGGCGAATTGTGGGGCAAGGGTTTTCGCGAGGGCACGCAGAGCCAGTTGCGCTTTCTGCCAGAACGCCACTCCGACTTTGCCGTGGCTGTTTTTGGCGAGGAATGGGGCTTTGTGGGCTGCGTGGCTCTGGTTACGCTGTTCTGCCTGTTTTTGCTTTCCATCTTCTCAACCGCGGTGCAGGCCAAGGATCGCTTTGGCAGTACCCTCGTGGTTGGGGTGTTTTTTTACTTTTTCTGGCAGATTTTTATCAACATGGGCATGGTCATAGGCCTCATGCCGGTGGTGGGCATTCCCTTGCCCTTCATCAGCTACGGCGGCAGCGCCACGGTGGTCAACTTCACACTGCTTGGCATTGTGCTCAACGTGTCCATGCGACGTTTCATGTTTAAAAGCTAACTGTTAAGCGAAAGGGGATAAACGTGGCAAAGGACGAAATAGCGTACCTCGGCTCCGATACCGTCTATGAAGGCAAGCTCAACTTCAAGGGCACTGTGCGCATTGAAGGCCGCTATACTGGTGAAATTGTCAGTGACGGTACGCTCAACGTGGGCAAGGATGCTCAGGTACAGGGCACCCTTGATGTGGGCGAACTGCTGCTTTCCGGCCACTTCACCGGCGATGTGACGGCCAAACGCCGCATCGTGGTTTACAGCTCCGGGGTGCTTGAAGGCCAGGTTGTCACGCCCAATCTGCTTACAGAAGAGGGCGGCATCATTGAAGGCCAGATCAGCATGAAGACCCCGGTCAAGCCCAAGGCTTAAGGGCGGAAACAAACGCGCACACGGATACGACCACCCGCGTTTTCACAATATTCGCCCTTCCCTGTGCAGATTTATCCATGAAACTCTGCGGTGGTTCTGTTGCGGTGCCGGAATACGTGCGTGCAGCATAACTCCCGCCAATGCAATGATCCGGGCCAGCAGCCCGCTGAAATCGCTTTACATTGGTGCATCCTTGCCTGTTTGCGACGCATTCGCCGGGCCATGCCAGACCGCATTTGCCTGATGCAGAAAAATAGCGCATAGTTGGAACTGGAAAACGTGTTACAAACCAGATCAACAATTCATGCGCGGCAGGCTTTCATGCCTGTCGAAACGCTTTCCTCAGGAGGCACCTATGGCACACGATTATTTCCGTGCGCTCAGGGATGTGGCGCTGGTTATCAACTCCAGCCTTGAGCCCCGCGAAGTTCTGCACAAAATTACCGAGCAAACCGCCGTTACAATGGGCTGCAAAGCAAGCACCATCCGTCTGCTGGACAGCACCGGACGCTTCTTGCTGCCCAGCGCCGCCCACGGCCTTTCCTCCACCTACATGCGCAAAGGCCCGGTGGAAGTAAAGCGTAGCGGCCTTGACGGCGAAGTGCTTTCCGGCAAGACCATCCACCTCAAAGACGCCACCGCCGACGGGCGCTTCCAGTACCCGGAATCGGCCAAGGCCGAAGGCCTTGTTTCCGTGCTGTCCTCTCCCCTTATGGCCGATGGCAAAGCCATTGGCCTCATCCGCGTGTACTCCGACGTGGAGCGCGAATTCAGCGCCGACGAGGAAACCTTCATGGAAGCCGTGGCTGCCATTTCGGCGCTGGCCATTGAAAATTCCCGTCTGCACGAAGCCCTGCGCAACAATTACGAGCTGATGGCCAAACACGCCTACTCTCTCTACGAAGACTAGGCCGCGCACAGGCGATTTTGTCCCGGCTGCAATGGCAGGATTTCGACTGTCCGTGCAGCAAAGGCACTACCGAAAAGTGGCAGGGTTTTCTTCCAGGGGCCAGAACCGCCGGGCGCAGTGCGTACGCTTTGCAAACTTGAGCCGTTGAATTCCAGCGGCAGCGCACGACAACGATTTTTCCCTCTACGCTATGAGGATCTTGCATATGAGCAGAATCAAAGTAGGCATCAACGGCTTTGGCCGTATTGGGCGGCAGGTTTTCCGCGCCCTGCACCAGAGCTACCGCGACAAGGTGGAAGTGGTTGCCATCAACGACCTGTTTGACGCGGAATCCAATTTCCACCTGCTGGAATACGATTCCGTCTATGGACGCGCCAACCTCGACGCCAAGGTCAACGGGCAGGACGCCACCGTGGGCGACTGGAACATCCACTGCTTTGCAGAACGCGATCCCAAGCAGCTTACCTGGGGCGCGCATGACGTTGACATCGTGGTGGAAAGCACGGGCATTTTCCGTTCTGCCACACAGGCGGCCGTGCACATTGAAAACGGAGCCAAAAAGGTCATCATCACGGCCCCCGCCAAGGACGAAGACATCACCATCGTCATGGGCGTGAACCACGAGCAGTACGACCCGGCCAAGCACCACGTTGTGTCCAATGCCTCGTGCACCACCAACTGCCTCGCCCCGGTGGCTCTTGTGTTGCAACGCAAATTCGGCATCCAGATGGGCAATATGACCACCATCCATGCCTACACCAACGACCAGCGCATTCTCGACATGGCCCACAAGGACCCGCGTCGCGCCCGCGCTGCCGCCTGCAACATCATCCCCACCTCCACCGGCGCGGCTCAGGCTGTGGCCAAGGTTATTCCCGAACTCAAGGGCAAGTTCACGGGCTATTCGCTTCGTGTTCCCACGCCCACGGTTTCGGTTGTGGACTTTTCGGGCATTCTGGAAAAATCCACCGATACCGAAAGCCTGCTCGGCGAACTCAAGGAAGCTTCGGAAACCTACCTCAAGGGCATTCTGGCTTACAACGAAAAGCCGCTGGTCTCCATGGACTTTAAGGGCGACCCGCATTCCTCCATTCTTGAAGCCCCCTACACCACCGTGCAGGAAGGCCGCCTGGTCAAGATTGTGGCCTGGTACGACAACGAATGGGGCTATTCCAACCGCGTGTGCGACCTCGCCTGCCTCATGGGGGCCAAGGGCTTCTAGCACAGCACCGTATAACGGCACAAACGGCCCCCGGTCAGCCGCTCCGCAAGGAGCGGGCCGGGGGCCGTTTTCGTACAAAAGGAGCGCACCGTGGGCAGCACAGCACAAAATGAACCCTCTGTTCTTGATCTTCCTGTGGGCATAAACGCCGCAGGAGAACGCGAAGAGTTTGACAGCATGGGGCAGGTCATGGTGCCTGCCAACCGCTACTGGGGCGCTCAAACCCAACGCTCGCTCGAACACTTTTCCATTGGCGACGACAAGATGCCGCTGGAAATCTGCCGCGCCCTCTGCCTGATCAAAAAAGCCAGCGCCCGTGTCAACACCCGCATGGGGCGGCTGCCCGGCTGGAAGGCTCAGGCCATTGACCACGCCGCGCAGGAAGGCATGGACGGCCTTCTGGACGAACATTTTCCGCTCTACGTGTGGCAGACTGGCTCCGGCACCCAGACCAACATGAATGTGAACGAGGTGCTGTCCAACCGCGCCATCCAGTTGCTTGGCGGCGCCATGGGAAGTCAGAAGCCCGTTGGCCCCAATGATGATGTGAACATGAGCCAGTCGTCCAACGATGCCTTTCCCACAGCCATGCATCTGGCCGCCGTACAGAGCTGCGATGCGCGTCTGCTGCCGGAGGTGGAAGCCCTGGCAGAAGCTGTGGAACGCAAGGCGGTGCAGTGGATGGACGTGGTCAAAATTGGCCGCACCCACTTGCAGGATGCCGTGCCCCTCAGCGTGGGGCAGGAATGGTCTGGCTATGCCGCCCAACTGCGGGCCTGCGTTGCGGACATCCAGACCGCCCGCGAGGGCCTCTATCCTCTGGCGCTGGGCGGCACCGCCGTGGGCACCGGGCTGAACGCGCCAAAGGGCTTCAGCATGGCTGTGGCAGAAGAACTGGCGAGCATCACAGGCAAGCCCTTTGTCACCGCGCCCAACAAGTTCATGGCTCTTGCCTCGCAGGATGCCATAGTGCGCTTCAGTGCCGCCCTGCGCGGCCTCGCCGTGGCCCTTGTCAAAATAGCCAACGACATGCGCTGGCTGGCGGCTGGCCCCCGCTGCGGCCTGGGCGAACTGCAACTGCCGGAAAACGAACCCGGCTCGTCCATCATGCCCGGCAAGATCAACCCCACTCAGTGTGAATCCCTGATCATGATCGCCATTCAGGTCATGGGCAACGACAGCGCCGTGGCCCTAGCGGGCAGCCAAGGCAATTTTGAACTCAATGTCATGCGCCCTGTAGCCATAAAAAACGTGCTGCAATCCATAAATATTCTGGGCGATGGTTGCCGCAAGTTCCGGGAGCATTCCGTTGAAGGCACCACTCTCAACAGGGCAAAAATAGATTCGTTCGTCAATAATTCCCTGATGCTGGTCACGGCGCTTTCGCCCGTCATCGGCTACCAGCAGGCGGCAAAAATTGCAGAAAAGGCCTCGGCGGAGGGCCTCACGCTCCGTCAGGCCGCTCTGGCGCTGGGAAGCGTGACAGAAGAACAGTTCGACAGCATTGTGCGGCCCGAAACCATGATTGGTAGTGGGCTGGCTGGGGCGTAGGCTCTGCGGCCTGCACGCGCCCTGAAAATCAAACATCCGGCAGGGAAACCCCTGCCGGATGTTGTTTTTATTCTGCAAAAGCGTCCCGCACGGGCGGGCCGCATGCTATGCGAAGTTGTAGCCCTGCTCCAGCGCCTTGGCGTTGGCGGAGATCAGTTTGGCATAGTGCGCGCTGACCACGCGATTCAGCGCTTCCTGCACCACATTGAGGGGCAGCGCGCCCGTGGCCTTGAGCCATGCGCCCAGAGCCACCATGTTGGCCATCTTTACATTGCCCAGTTCGTGGGCCATGTCATTCACGGGAATGTAGACCGTGCGTTTTGCGGCATCGAGCAGGTTCTCCGCCACCAGCGAGGCATTGACAATCTGTACGCCATCCGCACCCAGCCGGGGCTGGAACTTGGAAAGCGAAGGCTCGTTGAGAATGATGGTGGACATCGGCTCGCGCACCAGGGGCGAACCAATGGCGTGTTCATCAAGCACCACCGTGCAGTTGGCCGTGCCGCCGCGCATTTCAGCCCCGTAAACGGGGATAAAACTCACTTCAAGCCCGTGTTCCATGCCGGCCTGCGCCAGCAGGTTGCCGATGAGCATGACGCCCTGACCGCCAAAACCGGCAATAATCACATCCTGATATGCGTTAGACATGATCCGCCTCCACGCTGGCCGTCACATCCTTGTACACCCCAAGGGGGAATACGGGCATCATGGCCTCGGCAATCCGCTTGTTGGCGGCAATGGGATCCAGATGCCAGTTGGTGGGGCAGCCGGAAAGAAGCTCGATAAAGCCAAAGCCAAGGCCCTGCAACTGCACTTCAAAGGCTTTGCGCATGGCCTTTTTGGAGACGCGTACATTTTTGACCGAATCCAGCGAGCAGCGGGCGGAATAGGCCACGCCGTCCAGCTGGGCCATGATTTCGGCCATGCGGATGGGGCCGCCCTCGTTGCTGATGGAACGCCCCTGCCGAGAGGTGGTGGTCTTTTGTCCCACCAGGGTGGTGGGGGCCATCTGCCCGCCGGTCATGCCGTACACCGTGTTATTGATGAAGATGCCGGTGATCTTTTCGCCACGGTTGGCGGCGTGCATGGATTCGGCCATGCCGATGGCTGCCATGTCGCCGTCGCCCTGATAGGTGAACACAACGGCGTCTGGACGCGCGCGGCGCACACCGGTGGCCACGGCGCAGGCCCGGCCATGCGGGGCCTCAAGGCCGTCCACGTTAAAGTAATCGTAGGTAAAGGTGGCGCAGCCCACCGAGGCCACCAGAATGGTGCGCTCGGCCACGCCCAGTTCGTGCAGCACCTCGCTCACCAGCCTGTGGGCAATGCCGTGATGGCAGCCGGGGCAATAGTGGGTGGGGCGCTCGTTGAGCACGGGATTGGTATCAAAAACCAGGCTTTCGCCCTCGGCGGGACGCAATGCGTCCAGTTCCTGAGCTTGCATGATTAGTTCTCCTTGAGGGCCTGAAGCATGGGTTCGCGCAGGGCATCGGCACCGATGAACAGCCCCGGCATGACGCCGTGCCACAGCACGGATGCGGGCGCAACGCCCGGCTGGCCAAAGAGGGCCAGGCGGACATCTTCCACCATCTGCCCCGTGTTCTGCTCCATAACCAGAAAGCGCCGACCGGGCGCAAGGGCGCGCAGGGCTTCATCCGGGAAGGGGAACAGGGTAATGGGCCGGAACAGGCCGATTTTATGGCCCTGAGCGCGCAACTGGCGGATGGCGCTGCGGGCAATGCGGGCAATGGAGCCAAAGGCCACCACGATCAGTTCCGCATCATCAGTATCAACGCATTCAAAGGCGCAGTCGGCCTTCATGGATTCGTACTTGCGCATGAGCATGCGGTTGCGCTCGGCCAATGCCCCTTCGGCCAGATAGACCGACTTGAGCAGGCGCGGCTGCGCGCCGGGGCCACGGCGGCCATAACCTTCCATGCGCCAGGGCGCTGCAAGGGCGGCAAGGTCCTCGGCGGGCACTGCGTCCTTGGGCGGCACGCGACGCACGGGTTCCTTGATCTGGCCCACAATAGCGTCGCCCAGCACCATGACCGGGTTGGCGTATTTGAATGCTAGGGCAAAGGCCCTGAACATGAAGTCATAGCATTCCTGAGCGGTGGAGGGGGCCAGCACCAGATTACGGTGGTCGCCGTGCCCGCCGCCCTTGACAGCCTGAAAATAATCGCCCTGCGAGGGGCCGATATCGCCAAGGCCGGGGCCGCCACGCTGCATGTTGACGATCACGCCGGGGATCTGGCTGCCCGCCATGTAGGAAATACCTTCCTGCATGAGCGAAATACCGCAGCTGGAGGATGACGTCAGCGCGGGAATACCGCTGGCAGCAGCACCCAGCACCATGTTGATGGCACCGACTTCGCTTTCGGCCTGCACAAACTGGCCGCCGACTTCGGGCAAAAGGCTGGAGAGGGATTCCGGCACTTCATTCTGCGGGGTGATGGGGTAGCCAAAATAGCAGCGGCAGCCCGCATCTATAGCGCCAAAGGCCACGGCCTCGTTGCCCTTGATGAGCACACGTTCGGTTGCAGCGCTCATGCCTTGCCCCCCTTGGTTTTCGCGCTTTTGAACACGCGGATGGCCACATCGGGGCACATGACCGCGCACGAGGCACAGCCCGTGCATTGGCCTTCCATTTCCATCACTTCATAACCGTGACGGTTAAAACGGCCCGAGGGCCGGAGGATGTGCACCGGGCAGACTTCCACACACAGGCGGCAGCCCTTGCAGCGCTCTTCCATAAATACAACTCTTGACATTTCAGCTCCTTGGGATTCCACACCCGCTTCATGAAACAATCAGCGAATAAGCATGGCATCGCCATATGAGAAGAACCGATACCCCCTGCTCACAGCCTCGGCATAAGCGGCAAGCACGCGCTCGCGCCCGGCCAGGGCAGAAACCAGCATGATCAGGGAGGACTCAGGCAGATGAAAGTTTGTCAGCAGACCATCGACCACACGGAAGGGCCTGCCGGGGTACAAAAAGATATCCGTCCAACCGGTAAAGGGCTGCACCCTGCCGCACAATTCAGCCACGCCCTCCATGGAGCGCAGGCTGGTGGTGCCAACGGCAATCACAGGCCGCCCTTCACGCTTGGCCTCGGCAATGGCAAGCGCCGTTGCCTCGGGCATTTCCACATATTCCCTGTGCATGCGGTGGCCGCGAATGTCGGCGCTGCGCACAGGGCTGAAGGTGCCGTAACCCACATACAGGGTTACGTCCGCCCACTGAAAGCCACGGGCCTTCAGGGTTTCTCGCATCTCGGGGGTAAAGTGCAGCCCCGCCGTGGGCGCAGCCACAGAACCCGTCTTATCCTCGCGGGAATAGATGGTCTGGTAGCGGCTCAGATCTTCTTCCGCATCTGTCCGCTTGATGTAGGGCGGCAGGGGGATGTGCCCTGTGGCGGCAAAGGCCTTGGAAAGGTCCCCGTCCCAGGCCAGACGCACACGCCGATGCCCGAATTCGCCCGATTCCAGCACGGTCACGCTGATGCCCGCGCCAAATTCAAGCTTTTCACCATCACGGATGCTGCCGCCGGAGCGTATGAGCCCCTCAACCTCGGCACTTGAGCCGCCAAGCTTGTCGGGCCGCGCCCTTTCAAGCACCAGCGGCAGGGGCGTGAGCAGCAGAAACTCCACCTTGCCGCCGGTGGAGCGTGTTCCCAGCAGGCGTGCCTGCAGTACGCGGGAATTGTTGGCGACCAGCAACGCGCCCTCGGGCAGGCAGTCCGGCAGATCGCTGAACTGGTGGTGCTCAAGCTCAAGCGCGCCCTGGCGCGGCATGACCAGCAGACGCGAGTTTCCACGCTCTTCAGGCGGGAACTGGGCTATCTGCGCTTCAGGCAATGCAAAATTATAACTTTCGAGAAAAAAATCCGCTTCCGCAGTGGGCATGATACGTGGGCCTCGTTAATGAACCTCTCGCGCCGCGGGCTTGTCAGCATGGGGCTGAGGGGCTAGTGTACTTGGGTTGCTTCCGGAGCATTTCACGCCGGGAGGAGGAGATTATAGCCATGCGACGCCCGCTTGTCATCCTTGCAGTCACCCTGCTTGCCGCTCTGATGGCGGGCTGCTCGACGATGGAAATCAGCAATCCCTTTACCAATGACCCCCTTACGGGCGGTGTTGATACTGGCACAAGCCAACTTTTGGGAGTTCCTACTCCTGCCGGAATGCAGCGGTTCCCCACTCACGGATACCAAACAGCCGGGGCTGGCGGCGCACAAGGGCTTGAAATATTTCGCGGAGATGCCGACATGGGCTTTGCAGCCCAGATAATGTTCACTGGTTTGCAGGGTCAGGGCTGGCATTTACGCATGGCCCAACGCAAGGGCATCCGCAGCGTCTACGTGTACGAACGCGGCTCAACCGTGGCTACGCTGACAATTGAACGGGAAACCATGGGCACGGTGCTTGCCATCTGGGTTGCCGACCGCATGCCCGATGGCGCAACCCTGCCCATGCAGGAAAATACAGGCGCCAGCGGCTACGGCGGAGGCAACAGCGGCAGCGGCTCCTCGTCTGGTTACAGCGAAAGCTCTGGCGGTGGCGGCGGCATGAATTCCTCCCCCAAGCCCGGCTTTACCGAAAGCTGGGGCGGCAACAAGGGCGGTCTCCAGGAGCGAAACCTATGAGCGAAAGCAAAAGTGGTCTGAACACTCCCTTTGACCAGAGCACCCGGTACGAACGCAAGCGTCTGCACCTTGGCGTGTGCGGTTCTGTGGCCTGCTACAAGGCCGCTGATCTGCTGCGCGCATGGACAGGTATGGGCATGCATGTTTCCGCCACGCTCACTCCGGGCGCGCGCCGCTTTGTGGCTCCCCTGCTCTTTGAATCGCTGGGCGCTGCCCCGGTGTACGAAGACATGTTTTCGCCGGGTCAGGATGTTTTTTCTCATCTTGAACCGGGGCAACACGCACAGGCGCTGGTGGTGGCTCCGGCATCGGCTGACGCCCTGTTCCGTCTGGCTCACGGTGCGGCGGGCGACATGCTTGCCGCGCAGGCTCTGGCCTTTGACGGGCCAATGGTGATCGCCCCGGCCATGAACCCGCGCATGTGGGCCAACCCTGCCACGCAGGCCAATATTGACATTTTGCGGCAGCGCGGGGCGCACATTGTAATCCCGGCCTGCGGCGGCACGGCCTGCGGCGAACAGGGCGAGGGACGTCTTGCCCCCTTGCACGATATTTTTCTGGCGGCCCTGCGCGCGCTTTCGCCTCAGGACATGGCGGGCAAGCGCGTTATGGTCACTCTTGGCCCTACCCGCGAGGCATGGGACGGCGTGCGCTTCTGGTCCAACCCTTCCAGCGGCCTTATGGGCGCGGCGCTGGCAGTGGCTGCATGGCTGCGCGGCGCAGAGGTTACTGCCGTCTGCGGCCCCGGCGTACGCGCGCGTTTGCCGCGTGAAATCGTCCGGCACGATGTTGTGAGCGCACGCGACATGTTTCAGGCCGCCGCCGATATCTGGCCCGGCATGGACATGGGCATGTTCACTGCGGCTGTGGCGGATTTTTCGCCCCAACCCTTTGGCCCCCGCAAATTCAAAAAGGCGGACGCTCCGGACGGCCTCACTGTGGCCTTTACGCCCAACCCTGATATTTTGCGCACGCTTTCCGAGGGCCGCAAGCCAGGCCAAAAGGTGCTGGGCTTTGCCGCGGAAACCGCCGCCGACATGCAGGCCCTGCTGCCGCTGGCCCATACCAAGCTGCAAGGCAAAAAGGCCGATGTGCTGGCCGCCAACCGCATCAACGCCACAGACAGCGGCTTTGGCGCTGTCACCAATTCCATGGCTGTTGTAGACGCAACCGGGCATGAAGAAATCTGGCCCAACCAAAGCAAGGCTGATGTGGCCTGGGAACTGTGTTCATGGCTTTTGCGCTCGTAAACCCTGTCAGCGCGCTCTGGCAGCGCCGGGGGCTTACCACCCTGCTCATGCCCGAAGGCTACGATGCCTTTGCCGCCCCGCAACAGGAGGCGTCTCGTGATGCGTCCGCCAACGCTCGCAGCCAGACGCACGCTGGCCAGCCCGCGCGTGAGCGCCAGCCCTGGCAGCAACGTGGTCAGCAGCAAAGCCCGCGACCGGCAAACCCAGCGCCAAACCGTGAAACGCAAGCTCTGCGGCGGCCCCACATGCCCGCAGGGTCTGATACCGCCCAAGCTGCCGGCAGAACAGCCGCTCAGACCGAAGCCGCTCATGCCACAGAGCCGGGCAAAGCCGCCGCGTGGCTGCCCCTGCCTCCCCACGTGTGGCCCGCCCCCTGGCAGGCACGGTTGGAACAGACCCGCCCCGGCCCAATATTGTGGACATACTGGAATCTTGGCCCAGACCTCTGCGACCCGCAGACTCCGGGCCGTCTGGAACGCCGCCAGTTTTTACAGCGCCTGCTGAAAGATCTGGGGCATCCTGCGGGCACGCATACCTTCTGGCCCTCGTGCCTGCCGCCTGATCCCGCAGCATTGCCGCCTGATCCCGCAGCATTGCCGCCAGCCGGGCCGCCCATGTCGGACAATGGCTTTGCGGCCAATGCGGACGTGTTCTGGTCGGGCGCTGCCCAACTTCGCGCCAGAGGCGTGGTGGTCATGGGTTCGGCGGCAGCCAACGCCGTTGCGCTCCCCGGCGGACTGCGGCCGCCGCAGCAGATCCGCCACAGGGGCAAGCTGGTATGGGTTCTCTGGGATGTGGACAACCTGCTCCAGTTTGACCAGCGCTATGCATCCATGCTGGCCCTGCTGCGCGAAGCCCTGCGTCACATTTTGCGGTAAGCCCCGCGAACCGGGCGCGCGACATAAGAGCGCGCCGGAGCCTGCCCTTCATTGTCGCTCATGGGCGACCGAGAGGAGATTTTCTTTCCATGTTTATCGCGCTTGGACTCACCTTTCTTGGCATGGCCCTTGGCTTTCTGCTGCGCGGCCAGCCCTGGATCACCTCGCTGACACGTTGCGTCACACCCGCCATCATGCTGCTGCTTTTTGCTCTGGGCATATCCGTGGGCAGCAACGAATTGCTCATGCAGTCCCTGCCCCGGCTTGGCGGTGCTGCCCTGGCCCTCACGGTCGCGGGCATTCTGGGTTCCTTTGCCTGCGTGGCGCTGATCCGCCGATTCTTCACCAAAACGCCCACTCCCACAGGGATTTCCCCCCAACAAAAGGCGTCCGATGCTGAGGCACCCAACCATGAAGGGTAGCCTTATCATCCTGTTTTTCTTTTGCTCCGGTGCGTTGCTGGCTCGCGTGGGGCTGATACCCGCCTATCTGGTGGAGCACGACTTCACAGTCTATGCCCTGTGGCTGCTCATGCTGCTGGTGGGCATTTCCATCGGTTCAGACCGCAGACTGGGCGAGATTTTGCGCACGCTGCGTCCGCGCGTTTTGTTGCTGCCGCTGGCAACCACTGTGGGAACTTTTGCTGGCACGGCCCTCATGAGCCTGTTTCTGGCCTACAGCGTGAGCGAGTGCATGGCTGTGGGCGCGGGCTTTGCCTATTATTCGCTCTCGTCCATCTTCATTTCGCAATACAAGGGGCCGGAGCTGGGCACTATTGCGCTTATCAGCAATATTGCCCGTGAACTCATCACGTTGCTGCTCACGCCCTTGCTGGCGAAGTATTTTGGCCCGCTCATGCCTATCAGTTGCGGCGGGGCGTCTACCATGGATACGACGTTGCCTGTTATTACACGGTATTGCGGCAAGGACTGGATTTTTGTTTCCATCGTGCATGCCATGATACTTGATTTCAGCGTGCCGTTCTGGGTGATTTTCTTTTGCACCTTGTAACCAGAAAAATCCGCTCGGCGGCAAAGCCGCACTTGCTCCTCCGCCCGTGCTCGCCCTGCTGCGCGCGAGCGGGCAGCTCGGTCTACTCGCCGCCTGAACGTACCATGCCCGCCATTATTGCTGGGGGTGCGTGAGCCCGTCAGGCTGATTTACGCAAACCCGACTTTTACGGCCTGAATGCGTCAGCGCCGGGCAGGCGGCCAAACTGCGCCTGGAGGCAAAACTTCCGTGCCCGAAGGGCAACAAATACGCTCTAGCCACCGAAAACAACTGCGACCTATCATTTAAAATTGAAGTGGAACCCCGCCGCAAGGCGAAACAACTTACCAGATTCCTGCCTTGCCAGATCGTTCAAAAGCGCTCACTATAAATGCAAGCCTGAAAACAGACCGCGGAGGAACTGCTCATGGCCCGCATGCGATCTACAAAACAAAAGCTTAAAGAATGCCTTGTCAGCCCGCAGTGGCGCGAACACCTGGACGAAATCGCCCAGGGAGGCCTTGAAAATGTAGGCCCGCTCTTTTCCTTTCTTCTGCTCGGCCCCCAGACCATGCACCGCGCCGCAGTGGCGCTGGGGCAGGTAACGGCGCGCCTGATGCAGGAACAGCCGGAATCGGCCAAGAATATCATCCGCCGCCTCATGTGGCACCTCAACGAAGAATCCGGCAACATCGGCTGGGGCATCCCCGAGGCCTTTGCAGAAATCCTCGCTGCCAGCGAATCCCTGGCCAAGGATTTTCACCGCATTCTTATCAGCTACATCATTGATCTTGGCCGCGATGACAACTATTGCGACAACGACACCCTGCGCCGCTCCTGCTACTGGGCCATCGGACGTCTTGCCCAGGCACGCCCGCAATTGTGCCTGACCGCTCGCCCCTGGCTGCTGAAAGGATTGGAAGACGTTGACCCTGTGTGCCAGGGTATGGCCGCATGGGCGCTCAGCCAACTGCCGCCCGACCTCATGGACGCCCCGGCCTTACGCCGTCTGGCCGAAGCGGGCAACACAGCCCCCTGCGAACTTTTTGACGGCGAAGATGTTTACGAAAAAACCGCCAGCCAGATTGCAGCCGAGGCTCTTGAGGGCAAGCTGAAGTAACGTTCTCCTTGCGAGCAGCCTGCAAGACATAGCTGGCACTTGCCATAAACAGAAAGCTCCCCCGGAACCGCAAGATTCCGGGGGAGCTTTGTTATGCCAGCCGTCAGCGGCGGCTTTCAGTTATTCTTCGGTTATTCTTCGGCCAGAGCGCGCACGGGCTCGCCGTAAGCGTCGTTAACCGTACCCTTGATGTTCATAAGCTCAATCCAGCGGCGGATGGTGCCCACAAGCACAAAGACCATCAGCACCATGACCAGGCAGGCCAGGAAGGCAAGCAGATACTTGCCACCGGGGATGTAAGTCGTGGTGACCTGCAAATAGCCAGCCCAGAAGGTCACGGCGGTCAGGAAGATGCCGGGGATGGCCGTAACAAGGCTGAGCTTGCCACGGTTCATGCGCAGCAGCATGGAGGTGCACACGATCAGGGCGCAGCCAGCAAGCAACTGGTTGCTCAGACCGAACAGGGGCCAGATGTTGCTGATATTGCCGGTGTACATCAGGTAGCCCCACATGGACGTGAAGATGAAGCTGGTGATGTAGACGCCGGGGGTCCAGTTCTTGTCGCCAAAGGGCGCGTACACCTTGCCAAGCATTTCCTGCAGGAAGAAGCGGCCAACGCGTGTACCGGCGTCAATGGCGGTCAGGATGAAGACGGCTTCAAACATGACGGCAAAGTTGTACCAGTAGGCCATCAGGTGATCCATGTAAGGGATCTTGTGGAAAATGTGGGCCATGCCCACGGCCAGAGAAACTGCGCCGCCGGGGCGGGCATGCAGGTTCAGGCCGATCTTTTCTTCAAAGAAGCCCAGGTCGACAGTATTCAACGCGGGGTGCGCGGCGATCAGCGAGCTGAACTTGTCAGGGGTTGCGTTGATGGCAAAGTAGTCGCCGGGCATCAGGGTGCAGGCGGCGATCAAGGCCATGATGGCGACAAAGCCTTCGGTCAGCATGGCGCCGTAACCCACAAAGAGGATGTCGCGCTCGTTGCCGATCATTTTGGGCGTTGTGCCAGTGCCGATGATGGCGTGGAAGCCGGACATGGCGCCGCAAGCGATGGTGATAAAGATAAAGGGCAATGCAGGCCCGCCGATCACGGGGCCACCGCCGTTAATAAAGGGGGTAACGGTGGGCATGAGCAGGATGGGCTGCACAAAGATGATGCCCACGGCCAGCATAAGGATGGTGCCGATCTTGAGATAGGTGGAAAGATAGTCGCGCGGCACCAGCAGGAACCACACGGGCAGAACGGAAGCGAGGAAGCCGTAAGCGGCGATGGCCAGAGCCACGGTGTTGCGATCCCAGTCAAAGGCCCAGCCCAGAACATCCTTCTGCATGAGGTCATGACCGCTCAGGATACCCACAACCAGCAACACCAGACCCACAAGGCTGGCAAGCAGAACGCTGTTCTGCTTGAAGCGCATGATCAGGCCCATGAGCATGGCGATAGGCATGGTGATGACCACGATAAACAGCGACCAGGGCGCGTTGTGCATGGCGCTGATGCAGGCCAACGAAAGACCGGCCAGGGTCAGAATAAGAATACACAGCACGGCGATACCCGCCACGGTACCCGTAACGGGGCCGACCTCGCGCTGGGCGATGGCCGAAAGGCTCTGGCCCTTGTGCCGCACGGAGGCGAACAGCACCACCATGTCGTGCACTGCGCCGCCAAGCACGCAGCCAATCAGAATCCACAGCGCGCCGGGCAAGTAGCCGAACTGCGCGGCAAGCACAGGGCCAACCAGCGGCCCGGCAGCAGCGATGGCGGCAAAATGGTGGCCGTAGAGAACAAATTCGTTGGTTTTGACGTAGTCGTGACCATCAGCAAACCGAACCGCTGGCGTAATACGGCCCGCGTCCAGTTTCAGAACCTTGTTTGCCAAAAAAATGCCATACACCCGGTAGGCAATGGCAAATATGCACAATGCCGCAAACACTAGTGTGATGGCATTAATGTGCTCCAAGCTTTCCATCGTGTCTCTCCCTGTTTTGTTCTTCTGGTCGCAGCCTGCAAATCATTCCAAAGTCACTCAGCCGCTACCCCAGAAAAACGCTACTGAATCCCGCGGAACATTGCACAGTCTGCCTCCTCCTTGCCAATGCGTCGGGCATCACAACCACGACAAACCAGAACCCCCAGTTAACTGGTCAACATTGCTAATCATAAACTTTCCTGCTTTTCGACCTACCCCCAATACCAACTTCTGTCCATACAAATTGTCCGCTCAATGTACTTTAGGCGCATTCCGGCCAAAGTAAATCAGCATATATTCTGCATGGTTTTAAGGAACAAACACCATAAGCGCGCCACTTGTACAGTGCATTACTACTGCTTCAGAAGGTAGATTGCTTATAATCGCATATCCCAAGCAGTGATGTGAAAATTTTCACCCTTTTCGTGAATCCATGCAAGAACTTTATTCCAAGCATCGCCAGCACGTTTCAAAAAACTGCGTACAATAGTTTCTGCCGTTTGCCACCCGACAGCTCGACTGCTGCGCGTTTTGCTTGCATTCCTCCCTGCGTGGGCCTAAACTTGAAAAACCGGCTGGGGGAGCCTCAAAGGCTGAGAAAGGGTGATAGCGCCCTGACCCCTAGAATCGCGCAAAACAACGCGGTTCTGCACCTGACGCGGATAGTGCCGACGAAGGGAAGCTGGCCAACCTGCATGTATTTGCAGGATTGTGCTCGCCCGCAGCCGTAATGGTTCTTGCGGGCATTTCTGTTTTATGCCGTCCGGTATCAACAGCCCCGCAGACCATTACAACCTCAACCTCGGAAGCAGCCCCGCGGCTGTTTTCCTATGGAGGCGCGTATGGATGTCACAGTCAACGGGGCAACCGAAGCCATTGCCGAACCATGCAGCGTTGCCGAACTACTGGCAGCACGCGGGCATGATGCGGCACGGGTTGTCGTTGAACGCAACGGAGAAATCCTGCCCCGCGAGCGTTTTGCCCAAACCCTGCTCTGCGGGGGCGACAGTCTGGAGATCGTGCACTTTGTGGGCGGCGGATAACAGACCAAACCTGTTCCCGGCCCAGACCACCATCCTTATTACCAGCACATTCCAGACGGAGAGCACAATGAACGATCCTTTCATCATCGGCGGCGTCACACTTACAAGCCGTCTTTTCATTGGTACCGGCAAATACGGAGCCGATAGCCTCATTCCTTCAGTGGCCGAAGCCAGCGGCGCGCAAGTCATCACCGTGGCCATGCGGCGGGTGGACAAGCAGGCCGAAAATCCCGCCTCCAGTCAGGGCATTATGGGGCATATCCCCGCCCACATGCGCCTGTTGCCCAACACTTCGGGCGCGCGAACCTCAGAGGAAGCCGTGCGTTTGGCCCGGCTGGCCCGTGCTGCGGGTTGCGGCGACTGGATAAAAATCGAGGTCATTTCCGACACCCGCCATCTGCTGCCTGACGGATACGAAACTGCCAAGGCTACGGAAATACTTGTCAAAGAAGGCTTTACCGTGCTGCCCTACATCAATCCAGACCTGTACGTGGCGCGGGCCTGCGTCAATGCTGGCGCGGCCGCCGTCATGCCCTTGGGTGCGCCCATAGGCACCAACCGGGGCCTGCGCACCAAGGAAATGGTGGGCATCCTGATTGAAGAAATCGACCTACCCATTGTGGTGGACGCGGGTATTGGTCGCCCCTCGCAGGCCTGCGAGGCCATGGAAATGGGCGCGGCCGCCTGTTTGGTCAACACCGCCATTGCCTCGTCCAGCGACCCTGTCAGCATGGCCCGCGCATTCGGCGCGGCGGTTCAGGCCGGGCGCGATGCATGGCTGGCAGGCCCCGGCGCGGTTAAGGCACAGGGCCAGGGCGCGGAAGCGTCTTCACCGCTGACGGGCTTTCTCCGCTAGGGTCTGTTCCTAACTGATTCTTGTGGCCGATCCCTGCGTCATCCAGCATTTTTTTACTCCAGTCATGGACAGAGAGAGTCCACTCCTGTTGTAAAAAACACTGTTTTCCTTGTCCTCGGCGCAAAATCTTTTAGTTAGAAACAGCCCCTAGAGCAGATTAACATTGAACATGTTCTAGCTATTGCAATACAGAGCCATGTTGACCGCCAGCCTAGCCGCTGGCAGCCGACCGCTTATAAGGATCATACATGGAAACTTTTCAGGAATATTTGCAGGCGTGGCCCTCAGCCCGCCGGGCAGAGGGAGCCGCTCGCGCCACAGAAGCGGATGTTCTGGCCGTGCTGCAAAAAGAAATCTTGCAGCCAGCCGATTTCCTTACCCTGCTTTCGCCTGCGGCCGCCCCGCACCTTGAGACCATGGCCCGCCGAGCGCGCGACCTGACACTGCGTTTTTTTGGCAAGGCCGTGAACATCTTCACGCCGCTCTACATCTCCGATGTCTGCACCAACCAATGCCGCTACTGCGGATTCAATGCCAAAAACAAGCAGTCACGCCGCCATCTGAGCATTGATGAGGCCGCTGCAGAGGCAGACGTTATCGCCGACAAGGGCTTTCAGCACATTTTGCTGCTGACGGGCGATGCGCGGCATTTGTCCTCGCCGCAGTACATTGCGGACGCGGCCCGGCGCATCAAACCCCGCTTTGCCTCTGTGGGCGTGGAAGTCTATTCGCTCACCACCGAGGAATATGAACTGCTGGTGAACGCAGGCGTGGACAGCATGACCATGTTTCAGGAGACGTATAATCCGGAACTTTACGCATGGCTGCACCCCGTTGGCCCCAAGCATGATTACGGCTTCAGGCTCAATGCGCCGCAGCGCGCGGCAGAGGGCGGCATCCGCTCCATCGGCGTGGGCGCCTTGCTGGGGCTGGAATCTTTTGAGCAGGATGCCTTTGCCACAGGCCTGCACGCATGGTGGCTGCAAAGGCGCTATCCCGGCGTGGATGTGAGCGTTTCCATCCCGCGCATCTGCCCGCACGAAGGCAACTTTGACGTGCAGCACGGCGTGGACGACCCCCATCTTGTACAATATGTTACGGCCATGCGCTGCTTCTTGCCGCGTGCGGGCATCACCTGCTCCAGCCGCGAAAGCGCCTTTATGCGCGATCACCTGGTGCCCATCGGCGTGACCAGAGTTTCCGCCGGTGTTTCCACCGCCGTGGGCGGGCGCGCAACCGAGGATTTGCACAATCCCGGCCAGTTTGAGATCACCGACCACCGCAGCCTTGAAGAAATGGCGGCCTCCCTTGCTGGCTTAGGCTATCAGGCTGTGCTCAAAGATTGGGAAGACCCGGTAGCCGTATAAAGTACGACTCGCAATCATCGCGCGGCGGTCTGGTGCACACCGGGCCGCCGTGTAAAACAGGCTGAAACTCCACGCCCAACAACCAACTTACGGATCCACACCATGCACAATGCACTTCACACCGGCCTTGCCCGCTACCTCAGCCCAGACCAACTGGAGGCCCTGCGTGCCGCCCGCGTGGGCATTGCCGGGGCGGGAGGGCTTGGCTCCAACGCAGCCCTGATGCTGGCCCGCAGCGGCGTGGGCAATCTGGTGCTGGTGGATGATGACGTGGTGGACGCCTCCAATCTCAACCGCCAGCAATACTGGCCCCGGCATGTGGGCCGCCCCAAGGTCGAAGCCCTTGCAGAATTGCTGCTGGAACTGAATCCCGAAATTGGCGTGGAGGCACGGCGAATGCGCCTTGACCAGAGCAACATGGCTGAGGTGCTGCCCGCCTGCCCCATCTGGGTGGAGGCCTTTGACGGGCCGGACGACAAAACACTGCTGGTGGAGACGGCTCTGCTCGGCGGCTACCGCATAGCCAGCGCATCGGGCATGGGCGGCTGGGGCGGCAAAGCCATGGGCAAACGCTATCTCGGCAATCTGGTGCTCGTGGGCGACTTCAGCACGGATATCCTGCTAGCCCCGCCCCTTGCCCCCCGTGTGACCGAAGCCGCCGCCCTGCTGGCTGACGCCGTGCTTGAGATGGTGCTGGGCGTGAACGAGCAAGCATAAGAACTACCAGATATTTTTGAACACAAAAAAGACCCGTTCCAGACAGATATTGCGCGCTTATCGCTCTATCCGGCTGCAACGGGTCTTGTACTGCCTTGAGGCAAAAACTGCGCTACACTTTCAGTTGCGCTGTCAGGTCTTCCAGTTTGTCGGTCAATTCCTGAAGTTTGTCGGTTTCCATGCTGGCCTGGCCCATGGATTGGGACGTGTCGGCTACCATGTGGTTCACCTGATCAATGGTGTGGTTGATCTGCTCGCTGGCGGCCGACTGCTCTTCGCTGGCTGCGGCGATGGCCTTGACCTGCCCCACGGTGTTTTCCACCGTACCCACGATGTCGTCCAACGCCTCGCCAGACTGCTTGGCGTAGTCTGTGGCCTGCTCCACCTGCTGCACGGCATTGTCCATGGATGACATGCTTTTGGCGGCGCTTTGCTGAATGGCCTCAATGGCGCGGCCCACATCCGTCGTGGAAGCCATGGTTTTTTCTGCCAGTTTGCGCACTTCATCGGCCACCACGGCAAAACCGCGCCCGGCTTCGCCAGCACGGGCCGCTTCAATGGCCGCGTTGAGGGCCAGCAGGTTGGTCTGGTCGGCAATATCCGAAATAACGTTCATAATTTCGGTAATGGCTCTGGCATGTGATTCCAGCGTGGCCATATCCGTGCGCAGTTCGAGCGTGACCCGGTGCACGTTTTCAATGCCGTGCAGGGCGTTCTGCACAACTTCCGCCCCTGTGGTGGCCTTGGACATGGTGTGGCCTGAAGCTTCGGCGGCCTTATCCGCATTGCCGGCAACTTCCTGCACTCTGGCGTTCATATGGCCCATGGAGGAGGCGGCCTCTTTAAGCTGGCCCGCGGCAATGGCGGCATTTTTGTCCGACTGCCGGATGCTGCCGGTAAGGGCCACCACGATCTCGGCCAGTTCGTCCATGGTTTCTTCCAGCGCCTGAGCCACTCCGGCCATTTGCTGGTTTTTCTCCGTGATCTGCCGCTGCGCCTCATTGAGCGCGGTCATGTCCACATACACGCACATGCCGCCAATGCAGGCGCCCTCGGCATTGTAGATGGGGAAGACGTTGGCGAGCACGTTGACCTTGCCGCCCTTGTGCCCGCCGATGGTCACTTCAAGATTCTTGAAGCACTCGCCCGTGGCCATGCTCTTGCCCACGGCGGTCTTGCGCGTGGGATCGTTATAAAACAGATGGGCCAGGGTTTTGCCAAGGCAGGATTCAATGCTGTCGTCGATTTCCAGCATGTTCAGACATGCCTTGTTGGTGCTGAGCGCGCGCTCGTTGGTGTCCACCAAGAGGTACGGCATGGGCAGGCCACGCAGGATGCCGTCTTTATGTTCCCTGTCATTTTTGAAAGCCTGTCGCAGATCATCAAGACTTGTAAAAAACGGAGCAAGTGAGGGGTCGGTATTGTTCAGGCTTCGGCCTGGGTTGGCCGCCACGGCGCAGACAGCTTCACCAGCCTGACGCAAAGCCCCGCTTGCAAGCGCACGACCGGCAGCAAACGCGCCAAAGGCCGCCACAAGAGCGCTCACTATGACAGCCAAAACGGGCAAACCCGCAAGCTGCGTTACACCAAAACCAAGACCAGCTGCCAGCAGCGCTGATGCGCAACTGTACAAAAGGAATTTACCGTTCACTGAGCCACCTCGCTTTAAAACGCAAAACTTTTTATACGTGGCAAAAACTTGCCGTCTGCATGCCATCGTTTACAAAAAGGTACAGCAGCCCCCTAATGCCGCTGTCCCGGACAATTCTCTTTCTATTCTGCATTTCGGCATTTTTTTTAAAAAAATTAGTTTTCAGAAAAAAAAGGGCATTTTTACCATTTGATGGTATCCATACTTCATCAATCAAGGTAGGACAACTCACCATAGTATATGTTGCCCGCATCGCACAAACATCTTGACAATTTTTTTTCACCAAGATAATGAAACTCATTCAAAGCGGCTGGCGTTCGCGCCGCTGCTACATCCTGATGCGGAACGCAGTTCCTGCGGGGTGGCCTGAATGGGCCCCCTTTTTTTTGTCCTTGTGACAGGGCAAACCCGCCAGGCAAGCGCATTTGCAGCGCAAAGGAATGCTCTAAGAAACGAATGACCGACGACGTACTCAAAGAAACCATCACCAGTTTGGCCGAGCCCCTCGCAACATCGCTGGGCCTGGTTATCTGGGGAGTGGAAATCGTCCGCGCCGGGCGCACAGTGGTTCGGCTCTTTGTAGACGTGCCGTTTTCTGAGGAATCCGGCACCCAGCCCGCCCCCGCCGACACCGACGACATTGATGCGCCAGCCCTGGTCGCGCTTTCTGCCACCCTTGAGCAGTGCGAGCATATCTCGCGCCACATCGGCCTCGCCCTTGAGGTGGAAGATACCATCCCCGAGGCGTACGTGCTGGAGGTTTCCACCCCCGGCCTGACGCGACTTTTCTTCAGTCTTGACCAGATGAGCCATTATATTGGCGATGTGGTGGAAGCCCGCCTGCTCAGGGCCGTTGCCATCAACGAGGACGCGCCCGAAGGGCCCAACCCCTCGCACGGCGGCCCCCGCCGCCTATGGCGCGGCACCCTGCTTTCCGTTGAAGAAAATGCGTTCACCCTGGCGCCAGCCACCATCTCGCCCGAGGGCGAGGTGACACCCGAAAACCTGCCGCCGGTCAGCATCCCCTGGGATGCCGTGCGCAGGGCAAGCCGCATGTATATTTTCAGGCAGCCGCAAAAGCCTGGCAAGGGCCGCGCCAAAGCGCCCGCCGCCAAGGCCGCGACCAAGCCCAGCAAGGAAAAGAAAACAAAATCGAATGGTTCTAAAGAGAACCAGTAAAACCTGACGCCACTGCACACTCGTTTGGCATGGCCAGAATCACTGGCCGCCGTGAACAATGCAGGAACCAGAGATATTTTCGCCGCAGCGCCAGCAGCCGGAGGCACCCATGAATCTTGAACTTAAAAAGGCCATTGACCAGATCAGCAAGGACAAAGGCCTTGACCGCAACATGCTCATCGACACGCTTGAAGACGCGGTGCGCACTTCGGTGCTGCGCCGCTTCAGCGAAGATATGGACGTGGAAGTGACCTACAATGACGAAACAGGCGACATTGAGGTCTACCAGTTCAAAATCGTCATGGAAGACGACGACTTTGCCAATCCTGACACGCAGATCGAATACTCCGAAGCGATCAAGCATGATCCCTCGGTGCAGGTGGATGATGAAATGGGCTTCCGCGTCAAGGTCGAAGACCTTGGGCGCATTGCCGCCCAGTCTGCCAAGCAGGTTATCATCCAGCGCATGCGCGATGCGGAGCAGGAAATCATCTACACCGAATACAAGGATCGCGTGGGCGAAATTGTATCCGGCATCGTGCAGCGCCGCGACAAGGGCGGCTGGGTTGTGAACCTTGGCCGCACCGAGGCCATACTGCCCCGTGAGGAACAGATCCCCCGCGAACATTACAAGCGCGGCGACCGCGTGCAGGCCCTCATCATTGAGGTGCGCCAGGAAGGGCGCGGCCCGCAGGTTGTTGTTTCGCGTTCGCACCGCGACTACATGGCCGCTCTGTTCCGCCGCGAAGTTCCCGAAGTTGACGATGGCGTGGTGCAGATCATGGGCGTTGCCCGCGATCCCGGCTCCCGCGCCAAGGTTGCCGTGCTTTCGCGCGAGCGAGATGTGGACCCCGTGGGCGCATGCGTTGGCGTGCGCGGTTCGCGCATCCAGAACATAGTGCAGGAACTGCACGGCGAACGCATCGACATTGTTGTCTGGAGCGCAGATATCGCCACCTATGCCCGCAATGCTCTGGCCCCGGCCCTGGTTTCGCGCATCGTGGTGGATGAGGAAGAAAATCTTCTGGAAGTCATCGTGCCTGACGATCAGCTCACCAACGCCATCGGGCGCAAGGGGCAGAACGTCAAGCTTGCAGCGCGCCTGCTGGGCTGGAAGGTCGATATCTTTACCGAAACCCGCTACAACGAGGCCAATGCCATCGGGCACGGCCTTGAGCAGGTTGCCAGCGTGGCGGAAGTTTCCATTGAAGCGCTTTTGGCCGCGGGCTACAGCTCGCTGGACAACCTGCGCGAGGCTACGGATCAGGAACTGGCTGACAAGCTTACTATCAGCGCGGCGCGCATTGCCGACCTGCGCTCGGCCATCAACTTCCTGGCCCCGATTGTGGAGAGCACCCCCGAATCCTCGGCAGTGGAGCTGAAAATGCCCGCCGCCACGGAAAGCGGAGATGCAAAAGAATAACGCTGCGCCCGTTGAAGTCGGGGAGCAGGCCTGTGACGGGCCGGAGCGCATGTGCGTCATCTGCCGCCGCCGCTTTCCCAAGGCCGATCTCGACCGCCACGTACTGGCGGAGCAGGGAATTTTGACTTTAGACGCAGAAAAAACCAGACCGGGCAGAGGCTGGTATGTATGTTCCGATCCTGTCTGCGCGGCCAAGTTCGCGAAATTCAGACCCGGAACACGGCGCAAGGGGGGAAAACATGTCCGATGATAAGATAAAAATTAAGGATCTCGGCGGGGATATCTCGCAGGATCCCAAGGATATACTGCGTGTCGCGCGTGAGCTCGGCCTGCCGGTAAAATCCGCTACTGGTTCCGTCACCTCAGAGGAGGCCACTCGCTTGCGCGACTACTTTGCCGAACAGAAACAGGTTGATGCGGAGCGCGCCGGATCGCAACGCGACGTCATCGTGCGCCGCCGCCGCAAGGACTCCCCGCAGGAAGCCGAAACCGCAGCGCAGGAAGCCCCCGTTGCCGCACCGGTTGAAACCGAAGCGCCCAAGGAAACTGCCCCTGTGGTAGAAGCAGTGGCCGATGCGGCCCCTGCCGCTCCCGCTGCCGCTGACGAGCCTGTTGCGCCCAAGGCTTCCAAGCCCGCGCAGGAAACGGCACCCGCTGCCGAACACAAGGCCCGCGTCGTCAAGCCTGCCAAGGTTGTCTCGCCCGCCCGCGTCATCAGCCGCCCCAGCGACCAGAAAGAACCCGAGGTTGTGGAAGCTCCGGCTCCCGCCGCTGCGGAGTCTGCACCTGCACCTGAAGCAGCGCCCGCCGCCCCTGTGGTGGAAGCCGTTGCTGCAAAGGTTCCGGCTGAAAAGCCCCACGCAGACAAGGCTGAAGCCCAGGACAAGGCCGCCAAGGCTCGTGTGGCGCGCCCCGATGCCTCGGCCATGCCCGAAGGCTCGTCTGCGCCAACCCTGCCCCAGCGTTCTGCCGAAGCCCGCGCCAGTGAAGACGGCGAAGAAGGCGCCGCGCCCCGTCGCGCGCCCCGTGCGGAAGCTCCGGCAACACCGCAGGTTCGCATTATTTCCCGTCCTGTTCCCGGCGCTACGCCCTCGCAGGATGCCCGCCCCGCCCGCAGTGGCGACAGCCGCCCCGGCGGCTATCCGCCCAGGGACGGCGCTGGCAGGCCTCCCCGTCCCGGCGGTCCCCGTCCTGGCGGCCCCGGTGGCCCCGGCGGTGCGCCGCGTTCTGCTGGCGGCCCCCGTCCCGGCGGTCCCGCAGGCGGCTTTGGGCAGCAGGCAGCGCCTGCTTCCCCTTCCGACACCCGCGATGGACAGAGCAAGAAAAAGCGCCTCAAGGGTCGCCGCACTGTTGATTTTCAGCAGGGTGATTTTGGCCGCCGTAGCGATGACGACGACAGTGGTCGCCTGAACAGAGGCAAGGGCCGCCGCAAGTCGGGCCGTTCTTCTGTGGTGCCGCAGTCCACCCAGCCGCTCAAGGCCGCCAAGCGCAAGATCCGTATTACCGAAGCCATTCGCGTTGCCGACATGGCCCACCAGATGGGTCTTAAGGCCAACGAGATCATCAAGGTGCTCTTTGGTCTTGGCATCATGGCGACCATCAACCAGACGCTGGATATCGACACTGCCACCCTTGTGGCCGCCGAATTCGGCTACGAAGTTGAAAAAGTCGGCTTTTCTGAAGACGATTATCTGGTTCCCAAGGAAGTGGACGCGCCTGAAACTCTCAAGCCGCGCCCGCCTGTTGTTACCATTATGGGTCACGTTGACCACGGTAAAACTTCGCTGCTCGACGCCATACGCAAGTCCAACGTCACCAGCGGCGAAGCCGGCGGCATCACCCAGCACATCGGCGCATACCATGTGAAGACCAAGCGCGGCGAAATCGTGTTCCTCGACACGCCCGGCCACGAAGCCTTCACAGCCATGCGCGCCCGTGGCGCTCAGGTCACCGACCTTGTTATTCTTGTGGTCGCCGCCGACGACGGCGTCATGGAGCAGACCCGAGAAGCCATCAACCACTCCCGCGCCGCCAATGTTCCCATTATGGTGGCCGTGAACAAGATGGACAAGCCCGGCGCCGAGCCTGACCGCGTGTTGCGCGAACTGGCCGAACTTGGTTTGCAGGCCGAAGAATGGGGCGGCGACACCATCGTTGCCAAGGTTTCGGCCAAGAGCCGCATGGGTCTGGACGAACTGCTCGAAATGGTGGCCCTCCAGTCTGAAATCATGGAGCTCAAGGCCAACCCCGATAAGCCCGCCCGCGGTCATATCGTGGAAGCCAAGCTCGACAAGGGCCGTGGTCCCATCGCCACCGTGCTCATTCAGGAAGGCACCCTGCGCCAGGGCGACAGCTTTGTGTGCGGCACCTTCTCGGGCCGCGTGCGCGCCCTCGTGAGTGATCAGGGCAAGAAGGTCAAGGACGCTGGCCCTTCGCTGCCTGTGGAAGTGCAGGGTTTTGAAGGCGTGCCGGAAGCTGGTGAGGAATTCTTTGTGGTGTCCGACGAAAAGGTCGCCCGCCGCATCGCCGATTCCCGCGCGATCAAGCAACGTGAACGCGACCTGGCCTCCGAATCGCGCGTCACCCTTGAAACCTTCCTGTCGCAGCGCAAGTCCGATCAGGAAACCCTGACCCTCAACCTTGTTGTCAAGGCGGACGTGCAGGGCAGCCTGGAAGCCATTACCGAAGCTCTGAACAAGCAGAGCACGGAAAAAGTGCGCATCAACGTGGTACACGGCGGCACCGGCGCAATCACGGAATCCGACATTCTGCTGGCTTCTGCCTCGCAGGCCATCATTATCGGCTTCAACGTGCGTCCCACCTCCAAGATCAAGGATGTGGCCGACCACGAAAACGTGGATATCCGCTTCTACGAGATCATTTACAAGCTCGTGGACGATATCAAGAGCGCCATGGCTGGCATGCTCGCCCCTGTGCAGCGTGAAGTGTACCTCGGCCAGGCCGAAGTACGCGACACCTTCAGCGTGCCCAAGGTCGGCCTTATCGCCGGTTCCTACGTGGCTGACGGCAAGATCGCCCGTAATGCCGGGGTACGCCTGCTGCGCGACGGCGTGGTGGTCTACACAGGCAAGATCTCTTCCCTCAAGCGCTTCAAGGATGACTCCAAGGAAGTGGTTAAAGGCAACGAGTGCGGCGTGGGCCTTGAAAACTTCAACGACGTGAAGATCGGCGACATCATCGAAGCCTTCGAAACCGTCGAAGAAGCCGCCACTCTTTAAAATCGATCAACAGGAAGGGAGGCCGCTGACAAGGCCTCCCTTCTTTTTTGCATGCATGCCTTTGACAGCCAGCCTTTCAGGCCATATCTGTAGTACTCGGCTGTGCCGGAAGGTGCCCGTGGGGTCGAAGGCACGCCGTCTACCCCTTGCCGCCACAATGCGGCAAGTCTGCAAAATGCCTTTCGCCCGGCAGGAATCCAGCCTATGGCCATGTTTATGGCGGTTCTTACCGTAGAATTCAGCCTGGAAGGCAACGACAATCTCAAGGCCAAGCGCCGCGTTGCCAACAGCCTGAAACAGAAGACCAGAAACAAATTTAATGTAGCCATAGCCGAAGCGGGAACAGAAGACAGCCTCTCCCGTCTGAGGCTTGCGGTGGTATCCATTTCCAACAGCGAGAGCCATCTGCGCAGCCGCATGGACAAGTGCGCGCTCATGATGGAAGCGGTCTGCCCCGAGGAAATGACGGATAGCCAGGTGGAGATATATGCAGCGGACTGAACTCATTCCCCCGCAATTCCGCGAAGGTGCGGTGCGCATGGCCGAAGCCTTTCGCCATGTGGATCAGGTCATTGTGGCCGCCCATGTGAACCCTGACGGTGATGCAGCAGGCGCGGTGGCGGCTGCGGGACATATTCTGCAGTCCATGGGCAAGGAATTCATGCTTTACGCGCAGCCAGGCCTGCCGGGATATCTGGACTTTTTTTCCACGCCGGGCTTTGTGCACACTACGCTGGAGCATTCGCCCTTCAAGCCTCGCTGCGCGGTACTGCTTGACTGCGGCGAACCAGAACGCCTTGGCCGCGAGCTGGCGGGCCGCCTGCCGGATCTGCAAACACTGAATATTGACCACCACCTCGGCGGCAACGGCATGGGCAACGTGGCAAACTGGGTTGAACCCCAGGCTGCGGCCACAGCCCAGCTCATGGCCTATGTGGCCCTGGCCGCAGGCCTGCCCCTCACTGGCGAGCTGGCAAACGGCCTGGCCCTTGGCATCATTACCGACACCGGCGGTTTCTGCCACGGCAACACCAGCGCCGAGGTGCTCTACCTCACGGCCCACCTTGTTGAGCATGGCTGTAATATTGCCCAGTTGCGCGAACACCTCGAAAACAGCTGGAGCCGTGGCCGTCTGACCCTCTGGGGCCAGCTTTTGCAGCGGGCGCAGCTTGAGCGCAACGGCAGCGTCTGTTTTTGCCCCGTGTATCTTGAAGATCTGCGCAAATGCGGGGCGCTGAAGGAAGACCTTGAAGGTTTTGTGGAACAGCTGCGCCGTTTGCGCGGCGTCCAGGTGGCCGCAGTGCTGCGGGAGGATTCCCCGGCCTGCTGCAAGTTCAGCTTGCGCTCCTACGGCGCGGTAGACGTGCGCGCCGCAGCGGCCAGACTTGGCGGCGGCGGGCACCGCAATGCCGCAGGCGGCACCGTACGGGCAGATATGGATACGGCAAGCGCCCAGTTGCTGGCTGCCATAGCTGAAGAACTGGATGCCGAAGACCTGGGTTCGTCCGGCGAGTAACGGTTTTCTGCTTTTTTCTCGGTTTTAGGGCCCGCCAGGGGCCTTTGCCGCCGATATTTTTTTGACTTATGCCCGCTCTGCGGCTATGGTTGCAACTTGCGTATGAGTATGACCAAAGCGGCTACTGCCGCACCCAGCACCCCAGACCGGCAGCCGGAAAAAAGCTCCGGGGCGGCCCAGTTGCCCCAGCAGCACGGCATTCTGGTGCTGCGCAAGCCCTCCGGCCCCACCTCGGCCCGTTGTCTCACGGCTATCAAACGCCTTGGGCAAAAAAAGATCGGGCATGCGGGCACTCTTGATCCTTTGGCATCAGGGGTTCTACTTGTTTTGCTGGGGCAGGCCACCAAACTTTCAGGGCATCTGCTGGCTGGCGGCGGCAAGGTTTACAGCGGCACGCTGCGGCTGGGCCAGACCACCGACACCTGGGATATTGAAGGCAAGGTAGTGGCCGAAGCGCCGTGGGAGCATGTGAGCGAAGCTGACGTGCGCCGCGAAGTAGCCGCCTGGCTTGAGCTTGCCGAGCAGGCCGTGCCGCCCTATTCAGCGGCCAAGCACGAAGGCCAGCCGCTCTACAAACTGGCGCGCAAGGGCGTAGAAGCCCCTGCCAAGGTCAAACGCATGAAAATTTCACAGGCGGAAACACTCACGGTGAGTCTTCCGTTTGTGAGCTTTCGGGTCGCTTGCAGTTCTGGCACCTATATACGCTCCCTGGCCCACAGCTTGGGGACGCGCTTAGGGTGTGGAGCCGTGCTCACAGAACTGACCCGGGAGTATAGTCACCCCTTCGGCCTTGATGTGGCCCGCGATCCTGCGGATTTCACGGCTGATCCCGCCCTGCTGCCCGGTTGCGTGCGTCCCATTGCGGAAGCACTGCCCCACTGGCGCAAGGTGGAACTCACGCCGGATGAAGCCGCACGTGTGCGCAACGGCATAGCCGTGCCTTGCCGCCCGGAAGCACCCGCGCAAGCGGATGCCCCCGAGCAGGGCGCGACAGGTGCCGAGCCTGCGGAAGGCTTTGCGCTGCTGCTTGAACAGGGCACTGCCCTGGCTCTGGCCCAGCTCGAAACCACGCCCGCTGGCCCATGTTGGACCGTGTTGCGGGGACTTTGGAACTAACCCCGACTATCAAGGAGTACTGCTGTGGTAATGGATGCCAGCGACAAGAAAACGGTTATTGATGCCCACGCCAAACACGAAGGCGACACCGGTTCCCCGGAAGTTCAGGTGGCTCTGCTCACCGCCCGTATTGAAGACCTCACCGGTCACTTCAAAGAACACAAGAAGGACTTCCACTCCCGCACCGGTCTGCTCAAGCTGGTTGGCCGCCGTCGCAACATTCTGAACTATCTGAAGAAGAAAGACGTTCAGCGTTACCGCGCTCTTATCGAAAAGCTCGGTCTGCGCAAGTAAGACTTCTGTCGCGCAAGGGGGAGCCAGCGCTCCCCCTTGTTGCTTGAATCAACCCCATCGAGGGTACAAAACGCGAAGAAGGGGGGTCCGGGAAAATCAGGCAGAGGCCAAAGGCCGAGGATCTGCCCGCTTTTGCCGGAATCCCCTTCGCACTACGCAAAGGATTTTTTATGTATCAAGATATTTTTGAACCCATCAGGGTTTCAGCCATGGTCGGCGGCAAGGAAGTTATCCTTGAAACAGGCCGTATGGCCAATCAGGCCCACGGTTCTGTGTGGATTCAGTGCGGCGGCACCGTGGTGCTCGTCACCGTGTGCTCGCAGACGCTTGAATTCGACAAGGGCTTCTTCCCGCTCACCGTTGAATACTCCGAAAAAATGTACGCCGCTGGCCGCATTCCCGGCAGCTTCTTCCGCCGCGAAATCGGCCGTCCCTCCGAGCGCGAAACCCTGGTTTCCCGCCTGATCGACCGCCCGCTGCGTCCGCTCTTTCCCAAGAAGGGCCTGAACGAAGACGTGCAGGTTCTTGCCAGCGTCATTTCTGCCGACCAGGTGAACGACTCCGACGTGCTGGCGCTTACGGGCGCTTCCGCTGCGGTCATGCTTTCGCCCCTGCCCTTCGACGGCCCGGTGGCTGGTGGTCGCATTGGCCGCATCAACGGCCAGTTTGTGCTGAACCCCACCTTTGAGCAGCAGGAACAGAGCGACCTCAACATCGTGTTTGCCGCCTCCGCCGATGCGCTCACCATGGTGGAAGGCGAAGCCCGCTTTGTGCCCGAAGAAGTCATCATTGACGCTCTTGAATGGGGCCGCCAGCAGATTCAGCCTCTGGTTGAAGCCCAGCTCAAGCTGCGTGAACTGGCTGGCAAGCCCAAGATGGCCTTTACCCCCCACGCCGACGACCCGGTTCTGGTTGCCCGCGTGAAGGAGCTGGCCCTTGCCGCTGGCCTGGAGGAAGCCCTGCGCGTGCCTGAAAAGATGGCCCGCAAGGACGCCCGCAAGGCCGTGAAAGAAAAGGTCATGGAAAACCTCAAGAACGATCCGGCCTGGGCCGAGAACGATGCCGCGCTCAAGAGCGTGGGCGACATGCTCTCCGACCTGGAAAAGAAGCTGGTGCGCGCCCGCATTGTCAACGAAGGCACCCGCATTGACGGCCGCGACACCAAGACCGTGCGCCCCATCCAGATCCAGACTGGCCTGCTGCCCCGCGCCCACGGCTCCGCCCTGTTCCGCCGCGGCGAGACCAAGTCCATGGTTGTGACCACCCTTGGTTCTTCCACTGACGAACAGCGCATGGATTCGCTCACCGGCGATGTGACCAAGCGCTTTATGCTGCACTACAACTTCCCGCCCTTCTCTGTGGGCGAGGTCAAGCCCGTGCGCGTTTCGCGCCGCGAAATCGGCCACGGCGCGCTGGCGGAAAAGTCCCTGCGCCCCGTGCTGCCCGCTGACGCTGATTTTCCCTTTACCCTGCGCGTTGTGTCCGAGACTCTCGAATCCAACGGCTCTTCGTCCATGGCTGCCGTGTGCGGCGGCTCGCTTTCCCTCATGGATGCGGGCGTGCCCATCAGCGCCCCTGTGGCCGGTGTGGCCATGGGCCTCATCAAGGAAGGCGACAAGTTCATCGTGCTCACCGATATTCTTGGTGACGAAGACGCCCTCGGCGACATGGACTTCAAGATCGCTGGTACCGCAGAAGGCGTGACCGGCGTGCAGATGGACATCAAGATCACCGGCCTCACCACCGAGATCATGCGCGCCGCCATGAAGCAGGCCCACGAAGGCCGCCATCACATTCTGGAAGAAATGGCCAAGGCCATTGCCGCGCCGCGCAAGGAACTTTCGCGCTTTGCGCCCCAGCATGCCGAAGTGTTCGTGAACCCGGACATCATCCGCCTCATCATTGGCCCCGGCGGCAAGAACATCAAGGCCATCACTGCGGCTACCGGCGCGTCTGTGGACATTGAAGACACGGGCCGCGTGTCCATCTTCGCCCCCACGGCCGAAGCCCTGGAAAAAGCCCGCGAAATGGTTTCGTACTATGACCAGCGCCCCGACCTCGGCAAGAACTATCTTGCCAAGGTGCGCAAAATCATGGAAATCGGCGCTATCGTGGAAGTGCTGCCCAATGTGGAAGCCCTTGTGCACGTGTCGCAGCTTGACGTTAACCGCGTGGAACAGCCCGGCGATGTGGCGCGCCTTGGCGAAGACATGATGGTCAAGGTCATTGAAATCAACGGCGACCGCATCCGCGCCAGCCGCAAGGCCGTGCTGCTTGAAGAGCAGGGCCACCCCTGGAATCCCGAAGAAACCGCCCGTCCTCCCCGTTCCGACAGGGGTGACCGTGGCGACAGAAATGGCCGTGGTGACCGTGGCGGGCGTGACCGCCGCGACCGTGGCGACAGACGTTAAAATGTATTGCGCGCTGGCCGGACACCCTCCGGTCAGCGCCCTGACCGCGCGATGAAAGGAATATTTCATGGCCAAAAAAGCTGAAAACAAGATTCAGGCTGCCGAAACCGAAGCCGAAGAATGGGTTCGCGTTGACAGTGAAGGCAATCCTCTTGCCGATCAGGCTCCTACCGCTGAAGAGCTGGAAGCCAAACTGGCTGCAGCCAACCGTGGGCATACAGAAACCCTGGGCGATGCCTGGGCAGTGCTGACGGGGCAAAACCCCGCCGCCATCATGGGCCAGATTGCCACCACCGTCATGCACGACGGCGGCACCCGCCCCTCCTGGCAGTGGAAGCGCGACGGCAAGGATCACATCCTGCTGGCATGGCCGCAGGATCAGCCCGTCAGGGCAGCCGTGCTTGTGGCTGGCGAGGAAGGGGAAAAGCTTGCCCCTGTCACCGCCACCCCCCTGCTTGAAGGGCTGCCCAACGACCTCACGGTTGACAATGTGCACCCCTGGCAGACCGGCGTTGAGGCCAACGTGGCCGTGACCATGCTTGAGGGCAAAAACCCCATGTGGTTTTACGACCCGCTGTACGGACGCGACAAGGATGACCTCACCCCCGGCGTCATGCACACATTTTTGCTGGCTGGCCTCGCCCTTGGCCTGCGCAAGGCCCTGCTTGACGAAATCACCATCACCCAGGGCGTGCGCTACGAGGCCTATGCCGAGGCATGGCTTGCCGAAAATCCCGGCAAAACCCGCCTTGACGTGCCGCCCCTCAAGGTGAGCGTCAGCAATCGTCACCTCATCATGCCTGGCCGCAACTTCTGCGAATACCAGATGCGCGCCACCATTGAAGAAGTGAAAGACTGCCAGCTTGAAAAAATGCCCGTAAAGCTGCTCTACGTCAGCTTTCCCTTTGAGGACAGACAGCCCATGCGACTGGCTGTTTACGCCTCCAAGATGGTTCTGGGCGACTATGAACCTGAAGCGGGACACGAGGTCGATGCCTACGTTTGGCTGCAAGGCCGTATCATTGACATTGACCAGGGACCGCAGCAATAATCTTCTGAAGGGCCGCGCCACGACGCGGCCCTTCACCCCTCTGTGGCGGAGCCGCCCTGCCGCCAGCTATGAAGCGGCCCGTTTCAGAACAAACAGCCCCACAGGGGCTACAACGACCTGGGATTGCATCATCCGCAAACCGCCAACAGGTCAGACCAGAACCACACATTCCCCCCTCAGTCTGCATCAGCGAGCACATGTGCCGCGATGCCTGATGTGCCGTTCCGTATTGCAGCAACTTACATGAGATTGCTCAGGTTACTGCGTGAGCAGATGCCCGCCACCAAGGCGTAACGCAGCTATGGATAATGTTCGGCAACTTCGGAAAACAGCGCCGTACTCACGCCGCATTGAGCAGGGAACATATGCAAGAAGCCCATTTCGCCGCGCCCTTCATGGGCACAGGGCAGTGCCTCGATACCCTTAACCGGGTGTTGGCCGCCCTATCGCCGGGCCATTCCTTCCACGATTCTCTACAGGAGCTGCTGGCGGCTCTTGCAGAAGACATGCACTTCGACAGACCTCACATTGTGGTTCAGGATCCCGAAAGTGGCGAGCTGAAGCTCTCGCTTTCCTATGGCCCTGCGGACGCGCCCGAGGCTGCCTATGAACCGGGATCGGGCATCACTGGTCAGGTTTTTGCCGAGGGCAGGCCCATAATTGTTTCATGCATGCAGGGCCGTCCAGACTTTCAGAACCGCCTTTTTGGCCGCAGCCAGGAAGAAATGGCCCGGCTGGCATTCATAAGCGTGCCTGTGCGCGTTGAAAATGCCGACCAGACCGAAGTTATAGGCACACTGAGCGCCGATACCCCCACCGCGCCAGAATCAGAACTGGATTTGCGCTGCCGCTTTCTCGAAACAGTAGCCACGCTTGTGGGTCGGCAGGTGGCCCGTTTGCAGGAAGAAATGGCGCGCCAGCATTTCTGCATGCTGCCCGATGAGCCTCTTGTCAGCGGTACGCCAGCCTCGGTCATCGCCACCTCAAAGAGCTTGCGGCACGTGCTGCGCCGCCTCACGCAGGCTGGGGCCAGCCGCGCAACCGTGCTGTTGCGCGGGGAGTCGGGCGTGGGCAAGGAACTGATGGCCCAGGCCCTGCACACAGCAAGCCCTCGGCGCGCGCAGCCGCTGGTCATGCTCAACTGCGCCGCCCTGCCCTCGGAACTCATTGAAGGCGAACTTTTTGGCTGGCGCAAGGGCGCGTTCACAGGCGCGGTGCAAAACCGTGCCGGCCTTTTCCGTCAGGCGGACAAGGGTACGCTGTTTCTGGACGAAATCGGCGACCTGTCCACCACCGCTCAGGCAAAGGTGTTGCGCGCGCTTCAGGAAGGCGAAATCCAGCCTCTGGGCGATGAACGCCGCTACAAGGTGGACGTGCGCCTTGTCTGCGCCACCAACCGCCCATTGGAAGAGCTGGTGGAGCAGGGGCTGTTCCGCGAGGATCTGTACTACCGCATCAATGTCTTTCCCGTGTTTATTCCTCCGCTGCGCGAAAGACCGGAAGACATTTTGCCCCTCACAGAGCATTTTCTGCGCATGTTCAGCAAGGAATACGAGCGCCCGGTGCGGCGCATCTCCACGCCTGCCATTGACCTTTTGCTGCAATATCACTGGCCCGGCAACGTGCGCGAGCTGAAAAACGTCATGGAACGCGCCGTGCTTATTTGCGAGGATGCCGTGCTGCGCGCCCACCACCTGCCCAGCACCCTGCAAAGCGCGGAGAGCAGCAGCACCGGCCCCACGGGCGGCGGCCTTGGCTTTAACGAAACCATCGCCAGGGTGGAGCAGGAATTTATTGTGGACGCCCTCAAAAACGCCCGTGGCAATATCCATCAGGCCGCGCGCGACCTAGGCATCACCTACCGCATCATCTATTATAAAATGAAAAAATACGGCATAGATCACCGCAGGTTCGCGCCATCAACACAAAGCTGACCCAATGCCCCCTTGCGGGGTACCCCTAAAAAGACTGGCGGTGCACAGGTTATCCTGTGCACCGCCTTTGTAGTTTCATTCAGCGGATATTTCCGCCAGAGCGTGAACGCTTATAGGTTTCTTGCCTAGTCGCGGTGCGACCAATCAGACCCTTCCCTGAAAAATGGTTTTCAGGGGCCTGCTCAACTGGGCCAGCCACTGCTGACGGGTCAGGGAATTGGGTCCGCAAGCGATGGCATGGTCGTGGTACAACGCAGGCTCATCCATCACAAGGAACACAACACTGACATAATCCCCATCCACCAGCTGCGCCTTGGGAAATTCCTTTTTTACTTGCGCAAGTCGGGCTTCAGCCTTTTTCAGGATATCATCGCGCTCGCCAAAATGCATGGCCCCCATTGCGCAGCTTTTGACGCACATGGGCAGCATCCCGGCCCGCACGCGATCAATGCACATGTCGCACTTTACAATACGCCCGGTTTTTTCGTCCTTTCTGGGAATATCATATGGGCAAGACTCACGAATTGCCTCAAAGTCTTCATTCTTGGTCTTTTCTGTAAAGATTACAGCACCTGTTGCTTCATCCTGAATGATGGCGGCAGCATCTGACGCCGTAGCCTGACAGGGGGGTGTAAGGCAATGGCGGCATTGATCGGGAAAGAAGTACCAGCGCACCACATTGTCAATCAGGTGTTCGCTGAAGCGCACCAGCTTGAAATTATACGCATTGAGATCCGGCGGGTTCTGATGACTGCCCCACTGCTTGGTGTTGTTGGGCGGAAGTTCTTTCCATTCCTTGCATGCCACCTGGCAACCACGGCATGCGGTACAACGGGAAGTATCAACAAAAAAAGCTTTTGGCATGACCTGTTACCTCCACCCTTACAGTTCAGTTGCTTTTTCAGCCTTATACAGATTAACCAGGCAGGCCTTGTATTCTGGAATCGTGGTATTGGGGTCGCCGATTGACAGCGTCACCCTGTTTGTTGAATCGCCGCACTTGGGCTTTGACCAGCCAAAGCAGAAGGGCATGCCCACAAGGTGCAGGGTCTTGCCCATCACCTTGAAGGGCCGAACGCGCACGGTGACCATTGCCACCGCCTCCGTTTTGCCTCGCAGACTTTCAACAATCACCACATCGCCATTCTTCACGCCTTTTTCCTTGGCGAGTTCATGGCTCATTTCCACGTATTGCTGGGGCTCTGCTTCCAGCAGGGGCGGGGCATTGCGTGTTTCCGACCCAGAGCACCAGTGTTCTGTCAGGCTGTAGGTTGTGAGCACAATGGGGAAGCGCGGGTCGCCGTGTTTGGCGAGCTTGTCCATATCGCTTTCAATGACTTTCATGCAGGGGTTGTGCATCTGGGCCGAAAACGGATTCTGCACCAAGGGAGTTTCAGCTGGCTCGTAGTGCTCGGGCAAGGGGCCGTCTTCACGCCCCGGCCCATAAAACTGGGAATGACCATCCGTAGTCATTATGAAGGGATACGTACCACCTTTTTGCGCCATGGGTGGATTGCCGCCGTCGGGCACGTCACCAACCCACTTGCCGTCTTCCCATGCGATAACGACACGATCGGGATTGTAGGGCACTCCGTTTTTATCAACGCTGGCGCGGTTGTAGAGGATGCGGCGGTTCATGGGCCAGGCCCATGAGAAACCGGGGAAAAGGCCAATTTTGGCCTGACGCGCCGTTTGGGTGAGGTCGCGTCGCTTGGAGAGGTTGCCTTCTTTTTCTGAAAAACAACCGCAATAGACCCAGCATAAGGAGCTAGTGGATCCATCGTCCATAAGGCTGGCAAAACCAGGAACAAGCTGGCCTTTTTTGTATTCCTTGCCGTTGACCACGGTGTCGCGCGTAAAATATCCGTTTACGCGGCGGGTGACTTCTTCTGCCTCAAACTTTTCCGGGTAGTCGGCATGGATGATCGGCTCGGGGAACGCGCCGCCATTCTTGGAATACAGGCCCTTGACCCGGTTCATAAGCTCCACAAAAATGCTGCCCATGTCGCGGCTTTGCCCGCGCGGCTCCACAGCCTTGTAGTGCCACATCATCCATCGGCCAGAATTGGAGATGGTACCTTCTTTTTCCGCGCGGTAGGCAGAAGGCAGCAGAAACACTTCCGTTTTGATTTTCTTGGGGTCAACGCCGGGGCGGTGCCAGTTGTCGGTGGTTTCGTTGTGGAACACGTCACCGATGGTGAGCCAGTCCAATTTATCCCATGCTTTCCGCACCTTGTGGGTATTGGGGATGCTCTGGCAGGGATTGTGCCCGAAGCACAACCCGCCCGTAATGCCGCCCTTGTACATGCGGTCAAAGATATACAGATGGGAATAATCCACCCCGGCATCAAGCTTTGGCACATAGGCATAACAAAAATCATTTTCCTTGGTGGCGTGCTCGCCGTACCAGGATTTAAGCAGACTAATGAAATACTTTGGGCGGTTGCCCCACCAGTTGACGCTCATGGGGTCTGCGGTCTTGGGCGTGTTCGCCGCCAGATAGCTTTCAAGCGTGGGCCACTTTGTGGACGGTGTGGAATGATAGCCCGGCAAATACCCATACAGGAGGGCGTGGTCCGTGGTGCCCTGCACGTTGGGTTCGCCGCGCAAGGCATTGATGCCGCCGCCAGCAATGCCCACATTGCCCAACAGCTGCTGGATCAGCCCCGAAGCGCGGATATTCTGCACGCCCACGCTGTGCTGCGTCCAGCCCAGAGCATAGATTACCGTGCCAGCCTTGTCAGGCCTGCCGGTGGCGGCATAGGCCTCATACACCCGCAACAGGTCTTCCTTTGACACGCCCGTGACTTTTGACACGGTTTCAGGCGTGTAGCGGTCGTAATGCGCCTTCATTACATTAAAAACGCATCTGGGATCTTTCAGCGTTTTGTCGCGTTTGACCATTCCCTGAGCGTCTTTCTCAAAAGCCCAGGTGGATTTGTCGTAGGTTTTTGTCTTGGGGTCAAAGCCGGAAAAAACACCGTCCTTGAAGCTGTATTTGCTGCCAACAATAAAGGAGGCATTGGTGTACTCCAGCACAAATTCTTCAAAATATTTTTTATGATCAATGATGTATTTGATCATGCCGCCAAGAAAGGCGATATCCGTGCCGGACCGGATGGGCACATGGAAAGTGCTGCGAGCCGAGGTGCGTGAGAACTTGGGGTCAACGTGCATGACAACGGCATTGTTGTTTTCTTTGGCCCGCAATACCCATTTGAAGGTCATGGGATGGTGTTCTGCGCAGTTGCTGCCCATAATCAGGACGGCGTCAGCGTTCATAATGTCGTTGTAATGGTTGGTCATGGCACCACGGCCAAAGCACTCTGCAAGGGCGGGTACCGAGGGGCTGTGACAAATGCGCGCCTGATGGTCAAAATGCACGATGCCCAGTGCCCGGACCATCTGGTGCAATACCGCGGCTTCTTCGTTGGAAACCTGCGAAGACCCCAGGTGGAACAGGCTTTCAACGCGGTTGACCGTCTGCCCCTGAGCGTTTTTGACCTTGAAATCTTTGTCGCGCTGCTCCTTGATGCGTTGCGCTATGCGCTCCATCATCCAGCCCCAGTCTTTTTCCTCCCACTTGTCGCTGTAGGGCGCACGGTACAAAGGTTTGGTCAGACGCTCTGGACTCATATGCAGAGATTTAAGCGAGGCCCCTTTGGCGCACAACCCGCCATCACTGATGGGGAAATCGGGGTCGCCCTCAACATTGATGATCTTGCCGTCTTTGGAATGAACAAGGACGTTACAGCCACAGGAGCAAAAAGGACAAATGGATATGGCTTCCTTTGATCCTTCAAGCTTTGTGGCAGCGGCGTAAGCTTTGATCGGCGTGAGATCTATACCCAGCTGCACCGCAGCCAAGCCGGAAATTCCGACTGCGGATATTTTGAGAAAACCACGACGAGATACCTGCATGATTGCCTCCGCATATGTTGAGAATGATAAACGCTGCCTCGCCAGGGCATACTATTGCGTCTAAGCACTCACGCATAATAGCGTTCAGACAATCAAATTTGTCAATATTCTATATTTAGAACACCTGAATTTGTATGTACTATAAAAAGAATAAAGCATTTTAAAAAAGTATTATCAAAAAATTGCAATCAATTTTTTATTTATAATTGCTTATTTGTTGTAAAACATCGCAAATGCCAGGGGAATATCTGCTCCGCCTGTGCCAGTGCGCAACTTTCCACAGCACTATACCAGTGTTTGAAAGAATTGCGCATCATCAAACCCTCAGGGGTAAGCGACATGCCATCGCTCTTGCACTGGGGGCGGCGCACAAGCTCAACACCAAGCGCGTTTTCTGTTGCACGTATTTTTTTCCAGGCCGCCTGATACGACATCCCAAGGCTGGTCGCGGCCTTGCGCAACGACCCGCATTCTTCAACCTTGTCCAGCAGCATCACGCGGCCATAGCCAAAAACCATGGCGTCTTCTTCCTCAAGCCACAAATGTATACGAACGGTAGGGCGCATGGATTTCTCCCTGTTCAGGGCGCAAAAAACTTTCTGCTGCAAGCTCTTGTCGCAACGGCAGTGCACTTACTGACCAATAAGCCTGAAGATGGCCCCTGCACCGGGCGACAATGGCTCGTAACCCCTGGCCTGCGCCATGGCGTCAAGGTGCACCAGTGTCAGCGGCGCGCAATCCAGATTTGAAAAGACATCAGAATCTGTGGCCTCGGCAATGTCCATGCACGGCAGGTAATGGTTGCAGGCGTCGCAGGCATAGATGAATTCCTGCGGCTTTTCAGAAAGGGCATAACGCGTGAGCTTGTCATTTTCCTGCGTGCCACAGGAGGGGCAAACCGCCCGCGAAAAGCGCCAACGCAAACCGCACTGGGGGCAATGCAGCCACGCCTGACCGCTCTTGCTCACCACAAAATCCGCCTCGTTTGCATGCAGCTCAAGAGTTTCCAGATCAGGATCAGAACCACATACCGGGCAATAGCGTTTGCGCCACAACACCACAGAGGGATGCTGCGCGAGCCGTGGACGCATTGCCACCACGCAGGGGCTATAGACTGCGCGCACGTAGAACAGCAAAAAATTCTGCTCCACACCCGCAGCAAGCGCCGCAACGGCAAGCGCCTCCGCATCGCCATGAATCACCACGGCAAGGCACTTGTCGCATCCCTCATCATCCTTCAAATACGGCTCCAATCGGGCAATACTGCTCCGCAGCGAAGGAAATATCTCTGCCAGACCAATGGACATTATGGCTGCCGACTGACGGAGTGGCTCCCTGAAAAACACAGGATTAATCTTTGTTACAAGCGGAACTCCACTGAGGAAGTCATCTTCTGTCCAGACAAATTCCTGCCCGCCCGAAAATGACAATTGTTCTCCTGTTTTTTTCTGCAATGCGAGCAAATCCCGGCAACGCTGCACGACATCCGCAAACTCCGAGTGCTCTTCCATAAAGGCATCCATACGCTGAGAACACCAACCTTCATACTGCTCAGACATACACGCTCCATTTTGTTATACCAACGCAGCAACGCAAAAGCCCTGTTCCGTGCGGAACAGGGCTTTCTATTGATCAGACGAATTATATATCGCCATCATCAACACATCATGCATCATCCGGACAAGGTATTCCCTGCCAGCGCATGAGTCTGTAGAAAGCTTCAGCAACCGCACACCGTGAGGTTTTTGAAGATATTCAAAGATTCATGTAAAACATACTTTTATTTCCGCTGGTTACAGGATGTTTATCCTTGCCTTGTCCGCACGAAATACCACTCTGATTATTACTCAATTAAAGCATACCATATAGCCCCCGAAAGTAAAATAACTTTTCTGCTAAATTTGGATCTGGCGTGTGGAAAACCCGGACTGCGCACGGGCGTGCACTTGCTCACCAGCTAAAAATGAAACAATAATGTCCTACATTTCCTCAAAAATACAAAATTGTATCAACAAATGGACATGACTATAAATAAAATATAAATATTTCAAATAGTTATATAAAATATCGCCTTGGAACACCTCTTGCTTACCTATGTGCTGTAGCAAGCAGCGCGGCAACCATGGGGGTGCGCCGCGTCACGTACAGACATACAGACAGTTCCAAGGAGGCTCCACATGTTCAAGAAAACGTTGGCGGCGTTGGCTCTCATGCTCGTCACCCTGTGCGGTTCACTGAACGCAAAGGCCGCAGAAGACACCATCAAGGTGGGTATTCTGCATTCGCTCTCCGGCACCATGGCCATCAGCGAAACAACGCTGAAAGACGTCATGCTCATGCTCATTGAAGAGCAGAACAAAAAAGGCGGCCTGCTGGGCAAAAAACTGGAACCAGTGGTGGTAGACCCTGCCTCCAACTGGCCCCTCTTTGCAGAAAAAGCCCGCGAGCTGCTGAGCAAGGACAAGGTCGCCGCTGTTTTCGGATGTTGGACTTCGGTTTCGCGCAAGTCCGTCTTGCCCGTGTTTGAAGAACTCAACGGCCTCCTCTTCTACCCCGTGCAGTACGAAGGCGAAGAATCATCGCGCAACGTCATCTACACCGGCGCGGCCCCGAACCAGCAGGCCATCCCCGCTGTGGATTACCTGATGAACGACCTCGGCGTTAAGCGCTGGGTGCTGGCCGGTACGGACTACGTGTTCCCCCGCACCGCCAACAAGATCATCGAAGCCTACCTGATCTCCAAGGGCGTGAAGAAGGAAGATATCCTTATCAACTACACGCCCTTCGGTCATTCCGACTGGCAGTCCATCGTTGCTGAAATCAAAAAGTTCGGCAATGCGGGCAAAAAGACCGCCGTGGTTTCCACCCTCAACGGCGATGCCAACGTGCCTTTCTACAAGGAACTTGCCAACCAGGGCATCACTGCCGCCGACATTCCCGTCATGGCTTTCTCCGTGGGTGAAGAAGAACTCTCCGGCATAGACACCAAGCCGCTGGTGGGCCATCTGGCCGCCTGGAACTACTTCATGAGCGTGGACAATCCCGCCAACAAGGCCTTCATCAAAAAATGGCACGACTTCACCAAGAACCCCAAGCGCGTGACCAACGACCCCATGGAAGCTCACTACATCGGCTTCAACCTGTGGGTGAAGGCTGTTGAAAAGGCCCAGAGCACCGATGTGAACAAGGTTCTGAAGGCCATTGTGGGCCTTGAAACCCCCAACCTCACCGGCGGCATAGCCAAGGTTCTGCCCAACCACCACATCACCAAGCCCGTGCTCATCGGCGAGATCCAGGCCGACGGCCAGTTCCAGGTGGTCTGGGAAACTCCCTCCGTGGTTCCCGGCGAAGCGTGGTCGCACTACCTGCCCGAATCCAAGGATCTGATCGGCGACTGGACCGACCCCATCAACTGCGGCAACTACAACACCAAGACCAAGAAATGCGGCGGCGCTTCCAAATAGCCCGCGCAACCGTATGAATCTGCTGCGGGGGCCCCAGCGGCCCCCGCAATCCCCCCACGGCATGTCGGCCCGGGTCAGCCCAGCGCAGACCCGGCAGACCAGACTAAAGGATATTCCCATGCGCACGGCGCTCTTGCTCTGCTGCCTCATAATTTTCAGCCTGCCTCCCGCAGTGCTGGCGTCCGGACCGGAACCGGACGGGAATGCCGGGGGCGCGGTTTCGACTCCTTCCGCGTCCCCGGTGCAAACTTCGCCATCCATTATTCCAGCCGATCTGCTCAAGGCTCTGGTGAGCCCCAAGGTAGCAGACAGGGATGCGGCCATTGCCGCGCTGGAAAAGGATGACAGCAGCCTTGCCGCGCCACTGCGCGAAAAGCTGCTGGAAGCCCTGCTGCGCAATACCCTGCTGGCCGATGCCGCCGCAGGAACGCTCTTTGTGAGCGACGATGCAGGTCAGGCGCGGCCCCTTGACGCCAGGGGCGAACTTGGCGCGGCTCAGAGTGCCGATGCCCTGCGCAAGGTGGGCACAAGCAACCGCCAGCGCCAGCGCATTACGGATATCCTCAACGCTCAGGCCCTTACCTCCACAGACGCGGCCAAGCGCCGTCAGGCCTCGGCGGCCCTCATGGACAGCGCCACCCCGCCCCTCAAGGCAGAGGCTTTGAACAAACTGCTGGCAGGAGAAAAGGACGATACCGTGCGCGCCAATCTGGGCGCGGCCCTTGCCCTGTACGTGGCGGCAGACCCTGCCGCCGTGCGCTCAGACCAGCTTGCCGCCGTCAAAGCCCTGAACAGCAACGGCAGCCCGGCAGCGCTCAACGCCCTGCGCACCCTTGCCGCCTCACCTGATACGGCTGTGGCCAAGGCGGCGGACGATGCCCTGTATTCCCAGCGCGTTTCCGCCCAGTGGGCGCAGTTTTTTGAAATGCTCTTTTTTGGCACGAGCCTTGGATCCATTCTTGTACTGGCCGCCATTGGTCTTGCCATCACCTTTGGCGTCATGGGCGTCATCAATATGGCTCACGGCGAGCTGATCATGCTTGGGGCCTATACGGCCTGGGGCATGCAGCAGCTCTTGCCGGGCCAGCCCGGCCTTGCTCTCATTCTGGCTGTGCCCGCCGCCTTTCTGGTGAGCGGCGGCACAGGCGTGCTGCTTGAAAAAACTGTAATCCGCTTTCTCTATGGCCGCCCGCTGGAAACATTGCTGGCAACATTCGGCATCAGCCTTGTACTGCAACAGGCCGTGCGTACCGTGTTTTCGCCCCTCAACCGCGCCGTGCAGAACCCGGAATTCATGAGCGGCGTGTGGCAGATAACCCAGCATTTCAGCCTGACCTGCAACCGCGTGTATATCATCCTGTTCTGCCTCGGCGTGTTTGCCCTCATCCATGTTGCCATGCACCGCACCCGGCTGGGGCTTGAAGTGCGCGCCGTATCGCAAAACAGGGCCATTGCCCGCTGCATGGGCGTACGCGCCTCGCGCGTGGACGCGCTGACATTCGGCCTTGGCTCCGGCGTGGCTGGCATGGCTGGCGTGGCCCTGAGCCAGGTTTCCAACGTTGGCCCCAATCTGGGCCAGACCTACATTGTGGATTCCTTCATGGTGGTGGTGTTTGGCGGCGTGGGCAACCTCTGGGGCACGCTCACGGGCGGACTGGCCCTGGGCATTGCCAACAAGTTTCTGGAGCCTGCCAGTGGGGCCATGCTCTCCAAGATCATCATTCTGGTCTGCCTTATCCTGTTCATCCAGAAGCGCCCGCGCGGCTTGTTCCCGCAAAAGGGCCGTGCGGTGGAGGCGTAAATGGCGACCGACATCTTTGAACGCGAAAGACTGCTCAACGCGCCTACCCGCAACTTTCTGGCTATCACCGCCCTGCTGTCGCTGGCTGTGGTTGCAGGCAGCCTGCTGCCAGCGGGCAGCGCCCTGCACGTGCCGGGCTACATGGTCACCCTGTTGGGCAAATACCTGACATACTCCCTGCTGGCTCTTTCCGTTGATCTGGTCTGGGGTTTTATGGGCGTGCTCAGCCTTGGGCACGGCGCGTTCTTCGCCCTGGGGGGCTACGGCTTCGGCATGTACCTCATGCGGCAGATAGGTGCGCGCGGCGTGTATGGCAATGCTAACCTTCCGGACTTCATGGTTTTTCTGAACTGGAAGGAACTACCATGGTTCTGGCAGGGCAGCGAATATTTTGTGGTGGCACTGCTGCTGGTAGTGCTGCTGCCCGGCCTGCTGGCCTACGTGTTTGGCAGACTGGCCTTTGGCTCGCGGGTTTCGGGCGTGTACTTCTCCATCATGAGTCAAGCCATGACCTATGCCCTCCTGCTGGCCTTTTTCCGCAATGAGATGGGCTTTGGCGGCAACAACGGCCTTACAGATTTCAAGACCCTGCTGGGCTTTGAATTGCAAACAGACGGCATGCGCACAACCCTGTTTGCCTGCTCCGCCGTGGCGCTCATGGCAGGCTACCTCCTGTGCAGGGCCGTCACGGCGTCGCGCCTTGGGCGCGTATGCGTGGCCGTGCGCGATGCGGAAAGCCGCGTGCGCTTTATCGGCTACAGGGTGGAGCGGTATCAGGTGGCGGTGTTCACGCTGTCCGCCATTTTGGCGGGCATCGGCGGCGCTCTGTATGTGCCGCAGGTGGGCATCATCAACCCCGGCGAATTCTCGCCCCTCAACTCCATTGAAATCGTGGTCTGCGTGGCGCTTGGAGGCCGTGGGCGACTCTATGGCGCAGTGCTTGGCGCGTTTGCCGTCAACGCCTTCAAAACGTGGTTTACGGCGGTCATGCCCGAGGCATGGCTGTTTGCCCTTGGCGGCATGTTTGTGCTGGTGACCATCTTCCTGCCGCAGGGTCTGGCGGGCTTGCCCGATCAGTGGCGCAACCGCGCAACACGCGGCGCTATGCCAGATTCCCCTGCCGATTCCACCAATGAAGGAGGCGCAGCATGAAGACCCAGCAGGATATTTTGCACGGGCGCAGCCTCGAGGATGTGGCAGAAGCCGCCCGCGCCTACGAAGAAACCCACGCCCCCTTTGACAAGCGCCCCATGAAGATGCGCGCCCGGCCCCCGCGCCACATGATGTCCAAGCCAGACATTGCGCTGTACATGGAAAAAATCAGCGTGAGTTTTGACGGCTTCAAGGCGCTCAACGATCTGACCTTCTATGTGGACAAGGGCGAGCTGCGCTGCGTCATCGGCCCCAACGGCGCGGGCAAGACCACCATGATGGACGTGATCACCGGCAAAACCCGGCCCGACACTGGCTCCGCATGGTTTGGCCGCACCTGCAATCTGCTGCAAATGGACGAAGTCGCCATCGCTCAGGCGGGTATTGGCCGCAAATTCCAGAAGCCCTCGGTGTTCGAGGCCCTGAGCGTGCTGCAGAATCTGGAGCTGGCGTTGGCTGGCGACAAGCGGGTATGGCCTACATTCCGCGCGCGGCTCTCTGCCGACAACAAGGTCTTTATCGAAGAAGTGCTGCACCGCATCCGTCTGACGGAACTGGCCCGTTTGCAGGCTGGCAAGCTCTCGCACGGGCAGAAGCAGTGGCTTGAAATCGGCATGCTGCTCATGCAGAAGCCACAGCTCTTGCTGCTGGACGAACCCGTGGCAGGCATGACGTCTGAAGAAATGGACCGCACCATTGAGCTGCTGCACGACCTTGAGGGCGAACAGAGCATCATGGTGGTGGAGCACGACATGGAATTTGTGCGGGCCATTGCCCACAAGGTCACGGTGCTGCATCAGGGCAGCGTGCTGGCCGAGGGCACCATGGACGAAATGCAGAACCATCCCGCCGTAGTGGAGGCCTATCTGGGCGAACCGCTGGACGCGGCCTAGCGCCTGCGCGACCAAAATCAGCCAGCGGTTGGTCTCGGACTAACCTTGGGCTGGATGACCGCTGCAAACTGCCAATTTTCGAGCCTCATGCTCCGGAGGAGCGTAATGCTGCATATTACAGGTCTCAATCAGTATTATGGCGAAAGCCACATCCTGCGTGACGTCAACCTTGAGGTAAAGGCCGGTTCCTGCGCCTGCCTCATGGGGCGCAACGGCGTGGGCAAAACCACATTGCTTCAATGTATCATGGGCGTGCTGCCCGCACGCTCCGGCCATATTCTCCTTGAAGGAACGGACTTGCTTCCTCTGCCTGTGGAGCGACGGGCGGCCCTGGGCATCGGTTATGTGCCACAGGGCCGCCAAATCTTCCCCCTGCTGAGTGTGCGTGAAAACATGGAGCTTTCCCTGCCCATGCGCAAGGACAAGGCCGGGGCCATTCCTCCCTTCATCTTTGACTTTTTCCCCGTGCTGGGCGAAATGATGCATCGGAGGGGCGGCGATCTTTCCGGCGGGCAGCAGCAACAGCTTGCCATTGCCCGGGCGCTCACGCTGGAGCCGCGCCTGCTCATTCTGGATGAGCCAACCGAGGGCATTCAGCCCAACATTGTGCGCGACATCGCCACAACCATTCGCAGACTCAACGAAGAAATGGGCCTCACAGTGCTGCTGGTGGAACAGAAAGTGCCTTTTGCCCGCCGCATGGCAGATACGTATATGATTATGGATCGCGGGCACATCGTTTCGCAGGGCGGCATGCACGGCCTGGACGATGCCACCGTCAAAGCCTTTTTGAGCGTCTGATTCCCGCCACGGAATCCAAGAGGAACCGCATGCCTGCCAACACCGCAAACCCTGCCGAGAATCTCCACGGTCACTGCTTTACGCCTGACCGCCGCTGGAACGCGCGCATGGAGCTGGATTTTGCGGTACGGCAGGGGCGCACCACACTGGCAAAAATGCAGTTCAGCGGGCCGTTGCGCGTGCAGCGGCCCTTCTATCCCGAAGCTGCGCCCGCCAATGCGCCCGGCCCGTCGCATTGGCGGGCGCAGGCGTCCCAGCCCTGCCATTGCTGCCTGCTGCACCCGCCTGGCGGCCTTGTGAGCGGCGACGATCTGAGCCTTGCCGTGCGGCTTGCGCAAGGCGCGCACGCCCTGCTCACCGCGCCTTCTGCCTCCAAATTCTACGCTGCGGACGCGCATAACGTCGCCCAGCGCCAGACCACAGACCTGAACGTTACGGGCGGCATGCTGGAATGGCTGCCGCGTGAAACCATCATCTATGACGGCGCGCGGGCCGAAATGCGCACATCGGTGGAGCTGGACAATGCCAGCGCCTGTATCGGCTGGGAAATGATCTGCCTTGGTCGCCCTGCCGCCAACGAATGCTTTACCCACGGCAGCGTGCGCCAAAGCCTCATCCTTACCCGAGAGGGCCTGCCCCTGCTGCATGAAGTGCTGCGCTTTGAAGGCGGCGATGCCCTGCAAAAATGCGCCTGCGGTCTGGGTGATCAGGCGGTATCCGCCACCCTTTTTGCCGTGGGACGCGGAGCGGATGGCGGGCAAGACCTTGCCGCGCTGGAAGCCTGCTGCACAACGCTGCAAAACATGCTTTCGCCCAACCGCGATTTTGATGATGCGCCAGATGCCACTCCTGAGGATGCATCTGGCGGGTCAAGCCCCGCTGCAGGCGATAGTTCCGTCCAGGCCAGGCCCGTTCCTTTGTCTGCCCACATGGGGGAACGGGCCGGAGCCACCGTGCGCGGCGGGGTGCTTGTGGTGCGCTATCTGGGGCCGGACATGGAAGAAGCGCGCAGCCTGTTGCTGACAGCCTGGAACCTGCTGCGACCCGCACTGACCGGCTGCCCGCCGCACATGCCACGCATCTGGTACGGAGCTTTTTAAGGGTGTTTTTCATAGCTGGGCTGCGGCCAGAGCTGCAAGTCGGGCTGCTAGCCGGACTACGATAATGTAAATTTCAAAGAACTCTTGCGGCATGCCGCATACATGGAGGCATCATGGAACTTCTGCCCAGAGAAAAAGACAAGCTGCTGCTTTTCACCGCCGGGCTGCTGGCAGAAAGGCGCAAGGCCCGCGGCCTCAAGCTCAATTACCCCGAGGCTGTGGCCTACATCAGTCTGGCCGTGCTTGAAGGCGCGCGCGACGGGCAAAGCGTGGCCGAACTTATGGGATCGTGCCGCAACCTGCTCACGCGCGAGGACGTCATGGACGGCGTCCCCGAGATGGTCCACGAAGTGCAGGTGGAGGCCACCTTTCCTGACGGCACCAAGCTTGTGACCGTGCACGACCCCATTCTGTAATCAGGGCCGCCACGGCAAGCCGGACACGACAACGAACACGGCAACAGACACGAACGCACAAGGGGGACGCATGATTCCCGGTGAATTTCATATCGCAGAGGGCGAAATAACCCTCAACGCCCTCTCGGAAGGGCGGGAAGTGGTGCTGGAAGTTTCCAATACCGGCGACAGGCCCATTCAGGTGGGCTCGCACTATCATTTTTTTGAAGTAAACCCGGCCCTGACCTTTGCCCGCGAATCCGCGCGCGGCATGCGGCTCGACATACCCGCCGGAACCGCCGTCCGCTTTGAGCCGGGGCAGAAACGCGAGGTGCGCCTTGTGCCCTACGCCGGGGCACGGCGCGTGTTTGGTTTTCGCGCCCAGATCATGGGGGCGCTTGATGCCGAAGCCCCCAGGGAGGAAAAAGCATGATCCGCATTCCCAGAAGCCAGTATGCCGAACTCTACGGCCCCACCACGGGCGACCGCATCCGCCTTGCGGACACGGAACTGTGGATCGAAATTGAGCGCGACCACACCGTCTATGGCGATGAAGTCTGCTTTGGCGGCGGCAAGGTTATTCGCGACGGCATGGGCCAGAGTCAGATCAGCAATGCTGACGGCGCTATGGACACCGTCATCACCAATGCTGTCATCATGGATGCGGCCCTTGGCATCATCAAGGCTGATCTTGGCATACGCGACGGGCGCATTGCCGCCATCGGCAAGGCTGGCAACCCCGATGTACAGCCAGATGTAGACGTGATCATCGGTCCCGGCACGGAGATTATTGCGGGCGAAGGCTGCTTGCTCACCGCTGGCGGCATGGACTCGCACATCCATTTCATCTGCCCGCAACAGGTGGAAGAAGCCCTTGCCAGCGGCATCACCACCATGCTTGGCGGCGGCACCGGCCCTGCCACGGGCACCAACGCCACCACCTGCACCCCCGGCCCCTGGCATCTGGAGCGCATGCTGGCCGCCACAGACGCCTTGCCCATGAACTTTGGCTTCTTGGGCAAGGGCAATGCCGCCATGCCCGAAGCCCTGCGCGAGCAGCTCGAGGCAGGCGCTTGCGGCCTGAAATTGCATGAAGACTGGGGCACCACCCCGGCCGCCATCGACACCTGCCTCACCGTGGCTGACGAATACGATGTGCAGGTGGCCATCCATACCGACACGCTCAATGAGGCGGGCTTTGTGGAAGACACGCTGGCTGCGTTCCGTGGCCGCACCATCCACACCTACCACACGGAAGGCGCAGGCGGCGGACACGCGCCCGACATTCTGCGCGCCTGTTCCCTGCCCAACGTGCTGCCCTCGTCCACCAATCCCACTCGCCCCTATACGGTGAACACCGTGGACGAACATCTGGACATGCTCATGGTCTGCCACCACCTCAACCCCTCCCTGCCAGAGGACGCTGCCTTTGCCGATTCGCGCATCCGGCGCGAAACCATTGCCGCAGAGGACATTTTGCAGGACATGGGCGTGATCTCCATGATTTCCTCAGACTCGCAGGCCATGGGCCGCGTGGGGGAGGTCATTACCCGCGCGTGGCAGACCGCCCACAAGATGAAGGTGCAGCGCGGCCCCCTGCCCGAGGACCGTGGGCGCGGCAACGACAACTTCCGCGTGCGCCGGTATCTGGCCAAGTACACCTGCAATCCCGCCGTGACCCACGGCCTTTCTCACGCCATTGGCGCTGTGGCCCCCGGCCTTCTGGCCGACCTCGTATTGTGGAAGCCCGCCTTCTTTGGGGTCAAACCCTCGCTGGTCATCAAGGGCGGGCAGATAGCCGCCGCGCCCATGGGCGATGCCAACGCCTCCATCCCCACGCCGCAACCCATGCACTATCGGCCCATGTTTGGTGCGCTGGGGCAGGCTGCGGCTGCCGCCAGCCTGAGCTTTGTTTCGCGCGCCTTCATGGAAAACGGCGGCGAGGGGCGGTTGCGGGAGCTGGGCCTGCTGCGCGGGCTTTCCTCCTGCCGGGGTACGCGCACCCTGTGCAAGAGCGACCTCCTGCTCAACAGTGCGACCCCTGCCATTTCCGTGAACCCGCAAACCTATGAAGTTCGCGCTGACGGCGAGATCCTCACCTGCGCCCCGGCGGAAGTGCTGCCGCTGGCGCAACGGTATTTCTTGTTCTAGGCAACCAACCAAGGAGCGACCATGCTGGAATTTACCGAAAACATGGGGCAGCGCACCAATCTGGAGCCTACGGCCACCCTCACCCTGACCTGGGAGCAGCGCGGCAAGTGCCGCCAGCGGCTGCGGCTGGACAGCGGCGAAGAAGCGGGCCTGTTTCTCACGCGGGGGCAGGTTCTGCGCGAAGGCGATATTCTGCGTGCCGGGGACGTTCTGGCGATTGTGCGCAACGGTGCGGAACCCGTGGTGACAGGCATTGCCCCCAACTGGGAAGTCCTAGCCCGGGCCTGCTATCACCTTGGCAACCGCCATGCCGCCTTGCAGCTCGGGCACAAATGGCTGCGCTTCATGCCAGACCACGTGCTTGAAGAACTGGCGGAAAATCTGGGCCTGCGCCTGCGCCGCGAAAACCTTCCCTTTGTACCCGAGGGCGGAGCCTACGGCGGACACGGCCACAGTCATGGCTGAACAGGCAGCCGGACTGGCTACCGAGCGGGCATCCGAACTGCCGCCGCCTGCAAGGACGCTGGCTGGCGGAGCCTGCCTTGCTCAACATGTTCAACAGTGCGCGGCGCATGGGCAGGCGAGGGATGCCGCAGGGCAAACCGGGCCGCATGCAGGCCGTGGCTGTAGCCGCACGGCATGGAATGGGCCGCAGTTTGGCCTGACAGCCCTGCTCTATCTGGCGGGGCAATCCCTTCCTGTTGGCGGTTTTGCGTGGTCGCAGGGGCTTGCAGCCGCCGTGGAACGGGGACATGCAGACACTGCGGAAGGCGTGCGCCGCTGGCTTTGGGGCGTACTGCGCCTCGGCCTTGTCCGCAACGACCTGCCGCTGCTGCTGCGCATGCACACGGCGGCAAGCAACGCGGATGCCGATGCTCTGGCCCGCTGGAACGCCCTTATGCTTGCCGGGCGCGAAAGCCGCGAACTGTGGCAGGAAGAAATCCAGATGGGGCGCGCCCTGCGCCGCATTTTGCACGATCAGGACATGCTGCCGCACTGGCCTCTGCCAGACAACGCGGGGTACACAGCCTGTTTTGCGGTCGCAGCCGTCATGCTCGACCAGCACGCCCGCAGCATGGAGCCTTTTAGCGATCCTGCCGCGCAGCAACGCGCCGGAGTGGACGCAGCCTGCGCCTTTGTGTGGAGCTGGTTGCAAAATCAGGTAGCCGTGGCCTGCAAAACCGTGCCTCTGGGGCAGACCGCCGCGCAAAAACTGTTGCTGGAGTTCATGCCTGCCGTGCCGCAACTGGTGGCGCAGGCAGCGGCCCTGCCCGATGAAGACATCGGCTCCAGCCTCCCCGGTCTTGCCCTGTGCAGCGCCGGACACGAACGACAATACACCCGACTTTTCAGGAGTTGAACGTCATGACCAATAGACCCTGCCTGCGAGTGGGCGTTGGCGGCCCTGTGGGTTCCGGCAAAACGGCCCTCTTGCGTCACCTGTGCATGCGCCTTCGCAAGCACTACAACATGGCTGTCGTCACCAACGACATATACACCCGTGAAGATGCGGAATTTCTGCTGCGTCACAACGCCCTTGAAGCCGACCGCATCATCGGCGTTGAAACGGGCGGCTGCCCGCACACTGCCATCCGCGAAGACGCATCCATGAACATTCAGGCCATTGAAGAGCTTCAGGCCCGCCATTCCGGCCTTGAGCTGGTACTGGTGGAAAGCGGCGGTGACAACCTCTCTGCCACGTTCAGCCCCGAACTGGCAGACCTGACCATCTATGTCATCGATGTGAGCGGCGGAGACAAAATTCCGCGCAAGGGCGGCCCCGGCATCACCAAGTCCGATCTGCTCATCATCAACAAGGTTGACCTCGCGCCCATGGTGCATGCCTCGCTGGACGTGATGGAGCGCGACACCCGGCGCATGCGCGGCGAACGCCCCTATGTGCTCACAGAGATGCTTTCCGGTGCCGGCATTGAAGCCGTGATCGCCTTTATCATCCGCGAGGGCATGCTGCGGCTGCCTGACCAGTCAGTATAAGTGCCTTGCCTGCCGCGTGGATGCCCGCCACGCAGACGCAAAAAACGCCCGCAAATTGCGGGCGTTTTTAGTAGCTCTACTAAGGAGAGACGATTAATCAGTAGCCTGCGCCTTGAGCGCATCGGCCTGGGCCACTGTGCTCAGTGCTTCAATCAGAGGATCAATTTCGCCTTCCATGATGCGGTCCAGAGAATACAGGGTCAGGTTGATGCGGTGATCCGTGCAACGCCCCTGCGGGAAATTATAGGTGCGGATGCGTTCGGAACGGTCTCCGGAACCCACCTGCGACTTGCGGTCGGCGGAAATTTCCGAATTATAGCGTTCACGCTCGGCGGCCAGGATGCGGGAGGCAAGCACCTTCATGGCGCGGGCCTTGTTTTTGTGCTGCGAACGTTCGTCCTGACAGGTCACAACGGTATTGGTGGGCAAGTGCGTGATGCGCACAGCCGATTCCGTCTTGTTGACGTGCTGGCCGCCAGCGCCGGAAGCCCGGTAAATGTCGATGCGCAGGTCTTCGGGGCGGATTTCCACGTCCACTTCTTCCGCCTCGGGCATAACGGCCACGGTGGCGGCTGAGGTGTGGATGCGGCCCTGAGCTTCTGTGGCGGGCACGCGCTGCACGCGATGGGTGCCAGCCTCAAACTTGAGGCGGCTGTACACCTTGTTGCCGCTGATAAGGCAGATAACTTCCTTGAGGCCGCCCGATTCAGAGGGCGATTCGCTCATGAGTTCCACCTTCCAGCCCTTAACTTCGGCATAGCGTGAATACATGCGGAACAGGTCAGCGGCAAACAGGGCCGCTTCTTCGCCGCCGGTACCGGCGCGGATTTCAAGAATGGTGTTCTTTTCGTCCAGCGGATCCTTGGGCAGCAGCATAAGCTTGAGCTCCTGCTCCACCGCGGGTAGTTCCGTTTCAATGCGGCGCAGGTCTTCCTGGGCAAGCTCGCGCATTTCCGGGTCTTCATCGCGCAGCAGCTGCTTGTTTTCGGCCTGTTCCTGCAACAGCGCCTTGTGGCGGCGGTAGCTTTCAACAATGTCGCGCAGATCGGCATGGGCCTTGGTGAGCTTGCGGTAGTGTTCCTGATCGTTGAACACGTCCGGCTCAGCCAGGGAATGCTCCAGCTCCATGAATTTCTTTTCCAGACCTTCCAATTTGGCGAACATAGGTGTCTCCAACACGCTGTGGGCGGAAAAAACGAAAAACGGGCGCGCAGCCATGCCGCAAGCAGCATGCCAGGCAACAGGCCCATGTACAGCATCTGCCGCAAAGGCGGCAGAAAAAGACGACAAATACGCGCTATTCCGTGGTGTAGGCTACGGTGCGCACCCTCGCGCCGTCATCCGGGCCAAGGGCTTCACGCAGGGCCACCACAGCCACCTCAAGCTGGCTTTCGTCAGGCTCGTAGGTAGTGAGCCGCTGGAGGGCCAGCCCCGGAGCGCGCAGCACCGTTGCCAACAGCCCTTCGGGCAACTTGGCGGCGTAGCGTATAAGCTCATAGGCCAGCGCGCTAATGGGCACCATCAGCAGCAGCTTGACGCCAATGGTGAGGACATGTTTGGCAACCTCGCCCTGCGGCGTGTAAATGCTCAGCATCAGGGGAACCAGCACCGCATGCAGCAATATGGAAATGCTGATGACAAACAGCAAAAATGTGGTTCCGCAACGCGGATGCAGGCGGCTTTTGCCCATGGCGGAGGCAGCGTCCACATCCCCCCCCGCCTCATAGGCGTGGATGGTTTTGTGCTCTGCCCCGTGATACTGAAAAACACGGCGGATATCAGGCACATACGAAATTGCCTTGATATACCCCATGAAGATGCAGCACTTGAAAAAGCCGTCCCAGAGGTGGAACGAGAGCCCTTCCACATCGCCGCCAAGACGCGCCCAGAGCATCACCAGCGAGAGCAGGTGCGGCACAACCACAAAAAGGCCCACTGCCATCAGCAGGGCCAGAATCAGCGTAAGCACCAGATGCCAGCCGGAGATTTCCTCCTGCTCGCTCTGGGCCACAGCTTCAACCGAGCGGTTGAGCGCCTTGATGCCGTTGACCAGAGTCTCCAGCAGCACGGGAAAGCCCCGCACAAAGGGCTTTTTGAGCCAAGGGCTGCGGGTAAGCGAAAACCACGGGCAGCGCATGGCACGAATGACCCCGTCGGTCTGGCGAACAGCCAGTCCGTAGACATCACCGTGACGCATCATCACGCCTTCCATGACGGCCTGCCCACCCACCGGGGCGCATTCCGCATTCAAAAGAGCGAGGGCAAGCTGCAACACACCGCTCGCGCGCTTTGCGCGCGGGGCGATTTGCTGCGAGCCTGCCCGCCGCGAACTTTCGGGCATCATGCCAGTGCTGGAGTCCCGGTAAAGGCCCGACCCAAGCTTACTGCTGATCAAACTTGGCGTACTTCTTGCGGAAGCGGTCAATACGACCAGCGGTATCAAGAAAACGCTGCTTGCCGGTGAAGAAAGGATGGCAAGCGGAGCAAACTTCCACGTTAACCTGTTCGCCCTTGGTGGAGAGCACGTGCTCTTCATTGCCGCAGGCGCAGGTGATGGTGGCGTTGAACACTTTGGGATGGATATCATTTTTCATGGCAGCTACCTCGTGAACGCGGCATAATCCAGCTTTTACAGCAATTCGGACGCCCGCGCGTTTTACCCTTGGCGCGGCGCAGTACCGCACAAGGGCAAGCTATATAGCCCTCTTTTGCGGCTTTGGCAAGTGCGCCGGGCAGGGTTAAGCATAAAATGGCGTTACGGCCTCTTGCGATGGGTCAGCGACAATCCATTTCGCGGCCCCTTGCGGGCAATTTGGGGGCAGCCCGGGGCAGCCTTGTGGTTGACGCGGCAAGCAGCTATAAGACCCCCATGCCTAAATCACCCAGACAACGCGCCGACCAGCTTGTATTTGAACAGGGCCTTGCGGAAAGCCGCGAGCAGGCCCGCCGCCTCATTATGGCGGGCAAGATCATTCTTGAGCAGACGGTTCCCGGTGCGCCGCCGCAGGTTGTGCCCAAACCGGGGCATCCTTTTGCCGCAGACACGGTTTTTGCCCTGCTGGAACCGGAACGCTACGTGAGCCGTGGCGCTTACAAGCTTTTGACCATCCTTGAGCATTTCAAGCTAGACGTGACCGACTTTGTGTGCCTGGACGCGGGCGCTTCCACCGGTGGCTTTACGGACTGCCTGCTGCAACGGGGGGCCAAACACGTTTATGCAGTGGATGTGGGCAAAAACCAGTTGCACGAACGCCTGCGCGCCGATGAACGGGTAGTAAACCTTGAAGGCGTCAACCTGCGCCATGCGGAGCAGAGCCTTATCCCCGAAATGGTTGATCTGGTGGTCGCGGACGTTTCCTTTATTTCGCTCACCCTCGTGCTGCCCTCGTGCATGCCCTGGCTCAAACCCGGCGGCATGCTCGCCACGCTCATCAAACCCCAGTTTGAGCTTGGCCCCGGCGAAACCGTCAAGGGCGTGGTGCGCGATGAGGCGGCCCGCCAACGCGCGGTGGACAAAATCCTGCTCTTCACCCAGGCCAATCTGGGTCTTGAATGTCAGGGGGTGCTGCCCGCAGCCATCAAGGGCCCCAAGGGCAATCAGGAATACATGGCCCTGTTTGCGCGGCAGGGTCAGGCAAGCGCGTAAGGCCGCCTATTTCTTCGGATCAGATTCCTCTGCATCCGCCGCGTCGGCATCCCCGACATTGTTCTGGACGGACGCGACAGCGGCCTTTTTTCCCGCAGGCGCAAACAGCCGCCCGCGCTGCACGGCCTTGTTGCCAAAGCGGTTGCGCAGATCGTCCAGCGCGGCATCCAGTTTTTGCCTTCTGGCCTCAACCTGCGGATCCAGCCCCTGCGTTGCGGGCTTGACCGCGCCCGGCAGGATCAGTTGCGCCACAGGCGCGTCAAAGCCTGAAACCCCAAGACCGATAAGCCGTACAGGTTGCGGCAGGGGCAGCTCGCGCAGCAGTGCGCAACCCACCTCAAAAATGGTTTCCGTGGCGTTTATGCCCTCCGGCAAGGTGCGCGAACGGGTAACCTGCCTGAAATCCGTATACTTGACCTTGAGCGTCACCGTGCGGCCCCTGTAGCCGTGCCGCCGCAGCGAGGCACCCACGCGCTCTGCATGGGCCAGCAGCATGCGCTGCAAAAAATCCCGGTCGCGCGTGTCCTCGGTAAAGGTGCATTCCGCACTTTCGCTCTTGGCGGCGCGCTCGGTTTCTATGCCGCGCGGGTCGCGCCCGTGCACGCGCTCATACAGCACACCGCCCCACTTACCGTATTTGCGCAGCATGAAGTCCAGACTGTAGCGGCGCAACTGCCCCACTGTCCGCACACCCAGACCTTGCAGGCTCTCAACCATGCGCTTGCCAACGCCGGGAATCTTGCCCACGGGCAGGGTTGCCAGAAAGTCGTCCACGTCTTCGGGCCGCAGAATGAACATGCCATCGGGCTTGTTGATGTCTGAACAAATCTTGGCAAGAAACTTCACCGGTGCGGCCCCGGCGGAACAGGTAAGCCCGCCCGTGGCCTCGCACACACGCTCCTTGATGCGCAGAAGCAGCTCTTCCAGCGAACCGAACAGCCGCTCAAGACCTGTGGCGTCCACATAGGCCTCATCCACGCTGGCCTGCTCTACAAGGGGCGAAAACTCGCCAAGGGCCGCCATGACCGCCCGCGAAAGCTCGGCATAGCGCGAGTGTCGGCCACGCACCACAATGCCCTGCGGGCAGAGCCTGCGCGCCGTTGCCATGGGCATGGCGGAATGCACCCCAAAAACGCGTGCCTCATAAGAACAGGTGGAAACCACACCCCGCTGCTCGCCGCCCACAATGACGGGCTTGCCGCGCAGGGACGGGTCGTCCATCTGCTCTACCGATGCAAAAAAGGCATCCATGTCTATGTGGATGATCATGACAACATTCCGGGCGCTGGTTTCACTATTGCGTATGGGGTTAATTTGATTCGGTGCTTATGATTTTTCTTTGCTGTTCACGTTAACGGGCAACAAGTTTCGCGTAATTCATACTTCTCAATAAGCTACGCTTAAAAAGATGGATTTTGTCCTCTGGCAAGGAAAAGGCCTGTTTCAGGACAGCAACCTACAAAGACGGTAGTCGTAGCTCGCACAGGTGTGGTTTTGTTCTCCGGCAAGGAAGAATGGCTTTTTGCGCAAGGAGTGTACAAAAAAGGTACTCGACTGAAGCAAAAAACCGTTCTGACGCCGCCGGTGGGCAAAAAAGCCCTGTGCGAGCTACGACTAGTCGAGCTTCTCGCGCACGCGTTCCAGTTCCGTCTGCACATACGCCTCCGGCGCGCCCGCCGAGCGCAGCAGATATTCCGCCATGGCCAGCGCAACTTCGCGTTCGCCGCTGAAAACGGCGTCCACTCCTTTGTCGCGCAGGGAGCGGGCCTCGCTCACAAAAGCCGTGTGCGCCAAAATACGCGCATGCGGATTCACCGCGCGCGCTATGGGCGTTACTTCGCCTGCAGATATACTGGGGGATGTCAGCAGCAGGGCCTCGGCCTTTTCCAGACCAGCCTCGCGCAAAACCTCTGCCTGCATGGCATCGCCGTGTACCACGGGCACACCTTCGGAGCGCAAAAGCCGCACGGTGTCGATATTCATTTCCACAACTACGGGCAACATACTGCTGTCCTGCAAGATACGGCAGCAACTGCGCCCAACGGGGCCGTAACCCACCACAACCACCCGCGCGCGGTTGCCTTCGTCCGGTACGATCAGACAGGCCGATGGTTCGACAGCGTTGCCGCGCTTGCGCTTCTCCCACCACAGGGCCACGTCCTTGGCCTTGCGGTACAGCATGGGGTTGAACGTGATGGAGATGATGGCCGCAGGAATGAGCGCATTGTTGACCCTCTGGTCAAAAACCCCAAGGGTGATGCCAAGCCCTGCAAGAATAAACGTAAATTCACCCACCTGCGACAGGGAGGCGGCCACTGGCAGACCCAGTTTGAGAGGCTTGCGGAACAGGCTTGTCATCAGCAGCGCCCCAAGAGGCTTCACAATCATGATGACAAAGAGGGTCGCCAGCATGAGGGGCCAGTCCTGCGCCAGCGAGGCGGGGTCAAAGAGCATGCCCACAGACACAAAGAACAGCACGGCAAAGGCATCGCGCAGGGGCAGGGCTTCGGCGGCGGCGCGGGCGCTGAACTCGGACTGCCCCACAACCATGCCAGCCAAAAATGCGCCAAGCGCCATGGACGCTCCAAAAAACTCCGCCGCCGCCACGGCAATGCCAAGGGCCAGAGCCAGCACCGCAAGAGTAAACAGATCGCGGGTGCCCGTGCGGGCCACGTAGCCCAGAAACAGCGGAATAAGCTTTTGGCCCGCCACCAGCGTAAACACCGAGAGCGCCGCCAGCTTGAGCAGGGTCATGCCCAGGGCGCTCCAGAATTCGCCGCCCGGCGACAGCACCGACGGAAGCAGCACGAGCAGCAGGATGGTAAAGATATCTTCCACCACCAGCCAGCCCAAGGCCACATGCCCGGTGGGATTGTGCAGGTCATGGTTATCTGCAAGCACTCGGGTAAGCACGACGGTACTGGCAACGGAAATAGCCATGCCGTAGACCGCGCCAGAAAGCAGATCAAAGCCGAAAAGATGCAGCAGCCCCATGCTTGCCAGCGTTGCCAGCGAAATTTGCGCAGCCGCGCCGCCAGTGGCAATGGCCCCTACGGCCAGCAGATCCTTGAGATGAAAATGCAGGCCCACGCCAAACATCAGCAGGATAACGCCGATCTCGGCGCACTGGGCCGCCGTGGACGCATCGGCCACAAAGCCGGGGGAGTGCGGGCCTACGATGATGCCTGCCAGCAGATAGCCCACAAGCGGGGAAAGGCGCAGTTTCTGCGTGATAAAACCAAGAACCAGAGCGGCGGAAAGCCCCCCGGCGAGCGTAAGAATAAGATTTACGTCATGGGGCATGGATGGTGCTCCTTTGAGGCCATAAAAAGGCAGGCCGCAAGCAGCTGAATACCCGCTCTAGAGCTGTTAACGCATGCAATGGGTCAACTGCTCCGCAAGGATTTTTCTGAAAAATCCTTGCCACGAAATGCTCTAGTCGTCGGACTTCAGCCATTGCAGCCACAGGTTGCGTCGGCGGGGGCCATCGCCCTCGCACAGATAAACGGATTGCCACGTGCCAAGGCGCAGTTCGCCCTTCTCCACAATCAACAGGAGGGATGGCCCGTGCAGGGTGGTTTTTATGTGGGCATCGCTGTTGCCCTCCGCGTGGCGGTAATCGCCATGTTCCGGGGCAAGACTGCTGAAAAAGGCCAGCATGTCGCGCCGCACGTCAGGGTCTGCGCCTTCGTTGACCGTGAGGCCGCAGGTGGTGTGCGGGCAAAACAGGGCCAGAGCGCCACTCTGCCAGCGGCCATCAGCGGCCTTGCGACGCACCAACGCGCGCAGCTCCGCCGTAATATCGACCATTTCGCACCGGCTGCGCGTGCTTATTTCAAGAGTTTCCACGACTGCCTCAGCTTGTGAATTCCAGCAGGTCGGAGCGCGCTATGCGGTCCAGTTCTTCACGCTGGTCTTCAGGCGTTTCGGTAAAGAGAAAACCAAACAGCCCGTAGCGCGTAAAATCGCTTTTGCGCACATGCAGCACACGGGCAAAGCCACGGCTCAAGGCCTCGTAATCGAAGTTGCGCACGGGCGGGCAGTTTTCCGGCTTGTTCAGCACAATGAGGGTGTAGAGTTTGCCTTCGCGCCCTGCCAGAGCCTTGTCCCAATCGGGCCGCCGCCCTTCCAAAAAGCACCCGTAGGTGTGGAAGCCCCAGGAAAACAGGGTGACGTCCGTGCAGCACCAGCCCGCAAAACGCAACGCATTGAATTCTATGGGCCGTATGCGCCCCAGGGCATCACGCCGCAGCTCCACATGGGTGGGGAAATTTCGCAGACCCAGCAAGGAGTTAACCTTGTTGAACCATGCCTCGAACTCTGCAAGGTGGGAACGTACCACAGAAGCGCCCGTGTAGTACAGGCGGTCGCTCACGTCCGAAGCGGAAGCAAATTCGTGCCGCAGGATGTTGCAGATCACTGCCTGCCCCTGCGCGTCAAAGTATACGTCCACGGCGTATTCATCGCCGTCAATGTATTCCTCAATGAGCCAGTCTTCGCTGTCCACCACACTGTCGGGGTATTGCTCGCGCCAGAGCGTTGCTTCCTGCTCAATGGCGGCAAGGGCGGCCTGCCAGTCCTCGCGGGTGCGCACAATGCGCACGCCCAGGCTGAAAAAACCTACGGAAGGCTTGACCACACAGGGCAGGCGCAGTTCTTCAAAAGGCAGGCGGCGCAGGGCATCAAGGCTGAGTCTGCGATAAAAATAATCATCGTAGAGGGGGCGCAGCAACTCGCGGGTTCTGGCCTTGTTCTTGAGCTTTTCAATGCCGCTGACAAGCTCGGCATTGTCCACATGGTCGCAAACCCATGCCAGAGAATTTTCCGAGCAGGTATAGATGCGCGGGGGCGCGCAGTCCGGGCAGGACTTGCGGCACTGGGCCGCAAATTCCGCTTCCGGAACGAGGTTCAGGGGCGCTGCGCCAGAAAGCGCACGGGCGCGGGACAAGTCCCGCGCCACAGCGTTGTCGAGCACCGGTTCCCGCCGTGCTGCCGCGTAGTCGAGCAGCTCTGGCGAGACGTATGGTTCATCAAAAATTATCATGCTCCTCCCAACACGCGGAAGTACACCGCGGGTTCCTTGAGCAGGCCTGCATCCATGGTGCGCTGGAGAGCGTCGCTCATGGCGCGGGCCGTGGTTTCGTGGGTCATGAAGACCAGCGGCACGCCGTTGCCTTCATCGCTCTTCTGGATGACCTGGGCCATGCTGATGCCCTCGGCGGCCATGCAGCCCGAAAGATCGCGCAGCACGCCGGGGGTGTCCTGCACCATAACACGCACGTAGTAGCACGAGCGCCATTCTTCCGGCGGCACAATGGAGGCCTTGGGCAGTTCCTTGCCCACAAAGCCGGTGTTGTTGGGGCGCTCATCGCGGGCAACGGCCAGCAGATCGCCCAGCACGGCTCCGGCTGTGGGCAGATCGCCCGCGCCGCGCCCGTGGAAAAACAGCGGGCCCGAGGCGTTGGCGTCCACCCGCACGGCGTTGTACACGCCGCCCACGCGGGCCAGCAAAAACTTGTGGTACACAAGGGCGGGGAATACCCCGGCTTCAAGCCGGATATTGCCTTCACCCTCAGCGCCCTCCGCGCCCGGTACCTCGCGCACCTGACCAATGAGCTTGATGCGGTAGCCAAATTCGCGCGCAAGGCGGATATCCATGCCGGAAAGCCCGCGAATGCCGCGCACTGAAAGGGCCGTGTAAGGATAGTGCACCCCGTAGGCCAGACGGATGAGCAGGATAAGCTTGTGGGCGGCGTCATGGCCGTCAATGTCCAGCGTGGGGTCGGCCTCGGCATAGCCCAGCTGCTGGGCCTGCTTGAGCGCAACATCAAAATCCATGCCGTTGCTGGTCATTTCAGACAAAATATAGTTGCTGGTGCCGTTGAGAATGCCCATGAGCGATTCAATACGGTTGCCAGTGAGGCTTTCCTTCAGCGTCTCCACAATGGGGATGGCCCCGGCCACGCTGGCTTCGTAGCGCAGGATGCGCTTTTTGCGGTCAGCCTTCTGGAACAGGGCCAGACCTTCCTCGGCCAGCAGGGCCTTGTTGGCAGTGACGATGTGTTTGCCCTGATCAAGGGCGCGGTCGATGATGGTGCGGGCATTGTCGATGCCGCCGATAAGCTCCACCAGCACGTCAATTTCAGGATCATCGGTAAGGGCGCGGTAATCGGTGGTAAGCTCGGTTCCGGCGGGCAACTGGGCGCTGCGGGCCTTGGTGGCGTTGCGCACCAGAACCTTTTTGAGCACGATGTCGCGCCCGCAACGGCGGCGGATAAGGTCGGCGTTTTCGTCAAGCAGGCGCACAAGGCCGCCGCCCACGGTGCCGAATCCGGCAAGGCCCACTACCAGGGGTTTATCGCTGTTCTTTGTCATGTCGCCTCCGAATCTGCTGCCTAACCCCGGTCTGTCCGCCGCGGGCCTGCGCGGTTGTTGGCCGTATACGGCCTTATGGTTGCTGCGGCGGGGCCGGAAAACCTCCCGACCCCGCCGATTTCAGTTGTTCTGACCTCGTTTCATCCAGTCCGAAAAACGGTTTTTTGAAAACGAGATTTTGCTCCCTGGCGAGAAAACGGCCCGTTTCAGGCCAGGGATAGTACATGCTGGTACAGACCTGGACTGAAACGGGCCGTTGACGCTGTCCAGGGGATAAATAATTCATTCAAAACCTGTTTTGCCATCTTGCGAATTTTTGCCTTCCGGCAAGGAAGGCGGGCTTTTTATGCAGGGAATGTACCCTGATGGTACTCGACCGGAATAAAAAGACCGCCTGACGCCGCCGGAAGCAAAAAGACGCAGAGGGCGAAACAGGTTTAGTCGGAGACGCCCGACAACAACCGACGCATACTGCTAATAGCCTGCCGCGTGCGGTGTTCGTTTTCAATAAGGGCAAAGCGCACGTATTCGTCGCCGTAGGAGCCGAAGCCCAGACCCGGCGAAACAGCCACGTGGGCCTCCTGCAACAGCAGCTTGGAAAATTCCACGGAGCCCATCTTGCGGAAGGGTTCGGGAATGTGCGCCCACACAAACATGGTCGCCTTGGGCGAGGGAGTTTCCCAGCCGATGCGGTTCAGGCCCTCGATGAGGCGGTCGCGCCGTTCCTGATACACGTCGCGGATCTGGTGCACGCAGTCTTCCGGGCCGTTGAGGGCCACGGTGGAGGCAATCTGGATGGGCTGGAACATGCCGTAATCCAGGTAGCTCTTGATGCGTGCCAGGGCATGGATAAGATCCTTGTTGCCCACGGCAAAACCCACGCGCCAGCCGGGCATGGAATAGCTCTTGGACAGGGAGTAGAATTCCACGCCCACATCCTTGGCGCCCTTGGCCTGCAAAAAGCTGGGGGCCTTGTAGCCGTCAAAAACCAGATCGGCGTAAGCCAGATCATGCACAACCCAGATGTGGTTTTCCTTGGCGAAATCCACGATCTTCTGGAAGAATTCCAGATCCGTCACTTCGGTGGTGGGGTTGTGCGGATAGCAGATAAAAAGCACCTTGGGCTTGGGCCAGGCCTGACGCATGGCGGCCTCAAGATCTTCAAAAAAGTTACGGCCAGGGCCGATAGGCACGCTGCGCACGTCGGCGCCTGCAATGATGGGCGCGTACTTGTGGATGGGATACGTCGGGTCGGGTGCGAGCACCACATCGCCAGGCTCGAGAATGGCCAGCGAAAGGTGGGCCAGACCTTCCTTGGAACCCAGGGTCACGATGGCTTCGCTGTCAGGGTCGAGCTGCACGCCGTAGTGGCGCGCATAGCGATCACAGATGGCTTTGCGCAGGTTCGGAATACCGCGCGAAAGCGAGTAGCGGTGGTTCACCGGCTTCTGTGCTGCCTCAACAAGCTTTTCGACGATGGGTGCGGGCGTTGCGATGTCCGGATTGCCCATGCTGAAGTCCACGATGTCGATATTCTGCCGACGCAGCCGCATTTTGAGGTCTCCCACCACCGCAAAAACATAGGGGGGGAGGCGGCGAATCCGCGAAAACTCTTCCATGTCTGATAGCTCCTAAGTTGATCGACATGCAGTCTGTCCCATGCGCTCGCAACAGGTCACGCCCGCACCATGCAGGCATGGACTCCACCCTGCCGCGCAGCCCCACAGGAAGCCAGTGCGTTTACCGGCGCTCACAAGTCGCCGGAAACGATTTTGTCATGCCGCAGCATAGCCAGCCGCGCGCCTGTTTGTAAAGCATTGCGGGCCGCCGAACCCCTTGATGGGGCATGTTTTTTATATGGTTTCCGGCGGAATGCCGCCAAGTGCGCTTTGCCTTCCGCGCATAGTTGTGTATCCTTGATAAATATCTTGATTCCTGCGGAGGCAAACCATGGAAGATCATATTCGCTTTGACAGGCAAAATCTTGCGCTGCACCTGCTTGACCAGCGCTTGCTGCCAGAGCAGGAAACCGAAGTGATCTGCCGCAATACAGACGACATTGTATCGGCTTTACAAACCATGGTTGTACGCGGGGCTCCGGCCATCGGCGTCACTGCGGCCTGGGGCTGCGCCCTTGCGCTGAACGAAACCAGCGGCCCCGGCTGGGCCACCCAGCTTGAGGAACTGCTTGACCGCATCGCCAATGCCCGGCCCACAGCCGTAAACCTGCGATGGGCCGTTGAACGCATGCGTAAATGCTGGTGGAAGGCCATCAACAGCGGGCCCGGCGACCGCGAACCCCTGCTCACGGCCTTTCTTGACGAGGCCGCCAGAATGCAGACCGAAGATGTGGAAGCATGCAAAACTCTGGGCCGTTTTGGCGCGGATTGCCTGAAAGACGGAGACACCGTGCTCACCCACTGCAATGCCGGAGCACTGGCCACTGCTGGCTATGGCACCGCGCTTGGGGTTATTCGTGGCGCTGTGGAGCAGGGCAAACGCATCAAAGTCATTGCCGATGAAACGCGGCCCTTCCTCCAGGGCGCGCGCCTCACGGCCTGGGAGCTGCACAAGGACAATATCCCCGTTACCGTTGCCTGCGACAATGCCTGCGCGCTCCTCATGAGCAAGGGGCTTGTGCAGTCTGTGGTGGTGGGGGCCGACCGCATTGCCGCCAACGGCGACGCGGCCAACAAGATCGGCACCTATGGCGTTGCCCTGCTGGCAAAGCATTTCAATATTCCCTTCTACGTGGCTGCCCCGCTCTCCACCATTGACCCCACAACGCCCGACGGCAGCGGCATTCCCATTGAGCAGCGCCCGGAACGCGAGGTCACCCATGTGGGCGATACACGTCTTACACCCGCAGATGTGCCCGTGTACAATTTTGCCTTTGACGTAACCCCCGCAGAGCTTATCACTGGCATCATCACCGAGAAAGGCGTGTTGCAGCCGCCCTACGGGCTTGCCATCTGGGCGGCCCTCAACGAGGCCAGCGCCGCGCCCGAAGCCGATGACGCCGGGATTATTGAGCGTTAGGGGTTCTGCATGAAAGAGCTTGTTCTTGTCATTGGCCCTGCACTGCCGGATGCGGCACGTGCGCTGTGCACGACCCAGGGCTACAGCCCCAGCGGCAAGGCCGAAACGGAATCAGGTCAGGCCCTGCCCCAACGGATTGTTGCGCACTGGGACGGATGGGAAGCGCCCAATGGCGAAATTTCGCTGTCTGCGCGCCTGCGCGATGAACTGACGACCATCCGCGCCGAGCATATGGCCTGGGCGTACGATATGGGCCGCATGCGCGTTGGCGGGCGCGAGGTGCAGCAGCATCTGCGCTGCGGCGAAAAGCTCTCCATGTGGTGGTGTTCGCTGCTGTACGAGCGCCATCCCAAGATGACGCCCGGTCTCTACACTGTGTACAAGCTACGCGCCCTTGAGCGCCTCATGGACGAGGGCGGATTTGCCTCCCTGCGCGTTTTTGGCGGGGATGAAGACCTGCGCGGCGCGCTTGCGCGCATGTGCAAGGCAGGGCACAGGCTGTTTGCGGAATGCAGCGAAGCTCCGGTTCCGCTTGAGCCAGCCTGCAGTCTGCTGCGTAAGGTTTATGACGCAACACCTCCTCCCTTGCGCGCGCTGGCCCGTTACGCCCACTGGTGGTGGACTGTACGCCGCCACCTGCCGCCGGTTTCGGCCAAAAACCCGCTACCGCCCGTTCAGGGGCAGGCTGCCACCATTGCCACCTACTTTCCCAATGTGGACATGAAAGCTGCGGAAAATGGCCGCTACCGTTCCCGCTACTGGGAGAGCCTGCACGATGCGCTGAACGCCACCGCCGAGGTGGAAACGCAGAAACAGGGGAAGGCCGGAAAGAATGCCCCGACCGCCGGGCACTTTGTGCGCTGGCTTTTCATCCGCTTTCCCGCGCCCCAGCTCAGTCTGGCCCAGTGCATTGCCCTGCGCGACCGCTTTCGCCGTGAAGGCAGGGACGGCGCGAGCTTTCATTATCTTGAAGAATTTCTGACCACAGGCGACCTCATAGCCGCCCTGTTCCGCTACGCGCGCCTGTGCCTTGCCAGCCTGCGGCTGGAAAAAGAAGCCCGCGCGGCCTTTCGTTTTGCAGGCTCGCAGATTGATTTCTGGACCTACCTCGGCCCCTACTGGGCGGAATCATTCCGGGGCTGGCGCTGCCTTGAACGCTGCCTGCAACACCGGGCATTCAAGCGATACGCCGCCATGGCCGGCCCGCAGCGCTGGACGCTCTTTCCGCTGGAAAACTGCCCATGGGAACGTATGCTTACCCAGACCATGCACGAGGCGGACAACGGCCCTGTCATCGGCGCGCAGCATTCCACCATCCGGCCCACAGACTTTCGCTATTTTGACGACCCGCGCACCTTTACGGGAGAGTTGGCAAAATTTCAGCCCGATATGCTGCGGGGCAACGGGCAGTCCGCCTGCTCGCAGTGGCGCGAGGCAGGAGTGCCCGCCGAGCGTTTGGGCGAAGTGGAAGCCCTGCGTTACCTCTATCTGGCCCACAATGAAGCGCAAAATGCCACTTCTGCGAGCCATGACTCCACACCTGCTTTCCGGCGATTGCTGGCCGTAACCAGCTTTTTTGCGGACGAAACCGAGGCCCATCTGGCCCTGCTTGCCCGTTCGCTGCATGCAGGCCTGCTTGACGGCTGGGAAATCCGCGTAAAGCCGCACCCCTACCTGCCGGTTCAGGAAAGGCTGAAGGCCTTGCTGGGCCGCCGTGCGCAGGATGTGCAAGTGGTGGACGGCCCCATTGCCGACCAGCTTGCTCCCGGCGTGGTGGTCTGGGCCTCCAATTCCACCACCGTGGCGCTTGAAGCCGCCATCAAGGGACTGCCCGTGGTGGCCATGCTGCCCACAGATGACTTTGACCTCTGCCCCCTGCAAGATGTAGCCAGCCTGCCGCGCACCGGCAGCGTGGACGATGTGGCCTGCGCGCTGCGAACTGCAGCGCCTCTGCATCTTCCACCTGAATATCTTGACCTGAACGTCGATCTTCCCAGATGGGAAACACTGCTGCACCTGAGAGGAAAACCATGAGTACGCATGACAGAGTGGCCGCCCTGGTACGCCACTACTATTGGGACAGAGATCTCAACTGCGCCCGCACAACCCTGCGTTGTCTGGAAACTGTTCTCAAAGAACCGCTGCACCCGCAGGTTTACACTGCCACAGTGGGTTGCCACGGCGCTGGCGGCACAGGCGGACAGTGCGGCCTTGTGGAGGGCGGTTTACTGCTTATCGGCCTGCGCGGTGCAGAACTGGGCAAGGAAGAATCAGAAATTGTTGATCTGTGCGCCAGGTTTGCAACCCAGTTCACTGAACGCTTCGGCAGCCTCTCCTGCAAGGATTTGCGGCCTGGTGGCATCCACCCCAATGATCCCCCGCATCTGTGTGAATCCGTTTCGGTTGACGCCATATGTTTTTTGCATGACTTTCTTGACGAAATGACACAATCTGCCGAGCCAAACCGCAGAAAATCTGGATTTGAAGCCGATACGGCAGAATAGGGCTTAAATTTCACCCTTTGACAACAATGCCCGGAGCGAATAGGTTCCGCGCAGATGGCCTTTTGCGGCCATGCACTTTTTATGCGCCTGCCTTCTGGCAGGCGGTCACCCTCAACCCTATGGAAGGAGCATCCTACATGTCGTCCGACAGTTGCCACAGTTCCCCTTCGGAACCTGACAGTTTACGTCGCACCACTCTTTCCACGCCATTCCGTTCCCGTAGCTGAAAATCTTCCTGCGGGTAACGCGTTGTGCGTGTTCCCAGGAGGATTTTATGGTTCTGCGCTCTTTTCTGCCGCACGGCCTTGTTGTGCCGTTTACCCGCTTTTTTGGCCGCAAAGGCCCCGCTGCTGCACATACCGTCAGCACTGAACTGGTTCGCCAGGCGGCAACCCGCCTGCTGGATGCCGCCCGCGTTGAGCCGGACGAAGCCCTGCAGACGTTCAACTCCTCGCCCGATGGCCTCACCCGCCATCTGGTGCATGAGATGCGCCACAAGTACGGGGCTAATATCCTTGCCGCCAAGGGCAGGGACAGCCTGCCCAAACGCCTGTTCACCTCGTTTATCAATCCCTTCAGCGTTGTGCTCTTGCTGCTGGCCTGCATCTCGTTCTTTACCGACTATTTGCTGGCAGCTGCTGGAGAAAAAGACCTCACCGCCGTTATCATCGTGACGGTCATGGTCTGCATCAGCGGTGTGCTGCATTTCGTGCAGGAGGCCCGCTCCGGCAATGCCGTGGCCCGCCTTGAATCGCTGGTCAAAACCACCATTGAAGTGGTGCGCGAGGGCGAGGGTAAGGAACTGCCCATCAATTCGCTGGTGGTGGGCGATGTGGTGCGCCTGGCCGCAGGCGACATGATCCCCGCCGACATGCGGATTCTGCGGGCCAAGGATCTTTTTGTCAGCCAGTCTTCCCTCACGGGCGAGAGCGAACCGGTGGAAAAGTTCCCCCATGCCCTGCCCGCCGACACTGCCGCCGCCTCGCCCCTTGATTGCGACAATCTGGCCTTTATGGGCAGCAACGTTGTCAGCGGCGCGGCCTACGGCCTTGTGCTGGCTGTGGGCGGAGCATCACTTTTTGGCTCCCTTGCGCGCCAGATCGCGGCTACAACCACGCCCACCAGCTTTGACAAAGGCGTGAATTCCGTTTCCTGGCTGCTGTTACGCTTCATGATCTGCATGGCCCCGGTGGTGCTTTTTATCAACGGCTTCACCAAAGGCGATTGGGTGGAAGCCGCCTTGTTTGCCCTTTCCGTTGCCGTGGGCCTCACGCCCGAGATGCTGCCCACCGTGGTATCCGCCAATCTGGTACGCGGAGCCGTGTTTATGGCCCGCAAAAAGGTGATTGCCCGCCGCCTCAACGCCATCCAGAACCTTGGGGCCATGGACGTGCTGTGCACCGACAAGACGGGCACCCTCACGCAGGACAGGATTGTGCTCGAGTATTCGCTCGATATCCACGGCACGGAAGACGCACGAGTACTGCGTCACGCCTTTTTGAACAGCTGGTTCCAGACCGGCCTCAAAAACCTGCTGGACGCTGCCATCGTCAACCACGCCGATGAACTGAGCATGCAGCCCCTGCGCAAGGAATACAGCCTTGTGGACGAAATGCCCTTTGATTTCAGCCGCCGCCGCATGAGCGTGGTGGTGGCAGACAAAACGGGCAAAACCCAGATCATCACCAAGGGCGCGCTGGAAGAAATGCTCACCGTGTGCGCCTATGCCGAATACCATGGACAGGTCGAACCGCTCACACCAGAACTCCAGGCCGAAATACTGGAGCGCGTACGCCGTTACAACAACGACGGCATGCGTGTGGTGGGCGTGGCGCACAAAACCATGTCCGCGCCGGGCGGCGTTTTCTCTGTGGCGGACGAAAAAGACATGGTGCTGCTGGGCTATCTGGCCTTTCTTGATCCGCCCAAGGATTCCGCATCAAAGGCGCTGGCCGCGCTCAACGAGCACGGCGTGCGCGTAAAGGTGCTGACAGGCGACAACGATGCCGTCACCCGCAGTGTGTGCCGTCAGGTGGGTCTGCCGGGCAAAAATATCCTGCTGGGCGGGGAAATTGAGGAGATGGACGACGAGGCCCTGAAAGCCGCTGTTGAGCAAGCCGACATTTTCGCCAAGCTCAGCCCGCGCCAGAAGGCCCGCATTGTGACCTGCCTGCGCGGCAACGGGCATGTGGTGGGCTTTATGGGCGACGGCATCAACGACGCCCCGGCCATGAAGAACGCCGACGTAGGTATTTCCGTTGATTCCGCCGTGGACGTGGCGCGGGAATCTGCGGGCGTCATCCTGCTGGAAAAAGACCTCACCGTGCTTGAGGCCGGGGTGATGGAAGGCCGCCGCACTTATGCGAACATAATCAAATACATCAAGATTACGGTCAGTTCCAACTTCGGCAACATGTTTTCCGTGCTGGCGGCCAGTGTATTTCTGCCGTTCTTGCCCATGACTCCCCTACAGATTCTGGTGCTCAACCTGCTCTACGACGTTTCGTGCACGGCCATGCCCTGGGACAATGTGGATGAGGACTTTCTGCGCAAGCCCCGCAACTGGAATACGGACAGCATCCGGCGTTTCATGTTCTGGCTCGGGCCTACCAGCTCGGTCTTTGACCTCACGACATATGCCCTGCTGTTCTGGGTGATCTGCCCTGCCGTGGTGCCCATGCCTGCAGGCGGCTGGCAAGTCATGAGCAGCACCGATCAGGCGAGCTTTGCCTCCTTGTTTCAGGCTGGCTGGTTTGTGGAATCGCTGTGGACGCAGACCATGGTCATCCACATGCTGCGCACCCCGGGCATTCCCTTGCTGCACAGCCGCGCCGCATGGCAGGTAACCCTGCTCACAGGTCTTGGCGTTGCCGTGGGCACGGCCATTCCCTTTACAGCGCTGGGTCAGGGGCTGGATATGGGCGCGCTGCCCGCCAGCTACTTCCCCTGGCTGGCGGCAGTGCTTGTGGGGTATCTGACCCTGGCCACGCTGGTAAAGCGGGCCTTTATGCGCCGCTATAACACATGGTTATAACAAGAACTGCGGTCAGGGGGCTGGTTTCAACCCCCTGACCGCAGCACGAAAAAAAGCAGTCATTTGTTCCCGGCAAGGCTGCCTTAAACAGCCAGCGGGTAAAAGAACTGTTAGCGTTTGCTGTCAAAAAATTCCTTCTGATCTCCCACTCCATACAAAAACGCACCCCGATGGTCGGCGGTGTCGCCAGCATACACGGCCTCAGCCCTGGCTCCCCCGGCGGTGATGGTGTAGCCCACGGCAAGGGTGGACACGTAGGGCGGCATGACCTCATCTACCTTGCCGTAATAGTAGCGGCAGGGCGTTGCCGAGCGCCACATGAAGGCCTGATTGTCACGCAACTTGCGGAAAAATGAGTCCATACCCGCCGAGGATTGCGCCGCAACTTCCGTCTGCACCAGATCGGCAATCTTGGCGGGTAGCTGCGGTTGCAACTCTTCCCAGCCAATCTTGTTCTCGTAAAAATCGCGGCAGGCAGCCTGATACTCGGGCCTGATGATGGTCTGCGGCAGGCCGGGCATGTCATAATAGTAGGCATAGGAATAGGTAAACAGAATAACGCTCCCCGCGAGCCACGTGGCGTCAAGCGATGAGGGGTTGTTTATCCAGCGGGTCAGCAGCAGGTACAGATCTGCTGGCGTAGCAGCCGTTGCCGCAGCCTTGACGGGCATGTTCCGGGATTCGAGCCGGTGGCGGAATTGCTGGGTGCTCCAGCTGCCCTGCGACCAGCCGCTGAGATAGAGGCCATCCTCTTCAATGCCCAGATCCGCCAGCACCGCGCGGGCGGCAAAAAGCATATCCATGCAGGCCTGCACTGTTGCCTCGCGCACCATGTAGCTGTCCGGTTCTGTGGAGTCACCCTTGCCTATATAATCCGCCGCGATCACCACATAACCGTTCCCCGCCAAGCGCGCGGTGACAATGCGCGTTTCGTCCGATTCTTCGGGGCGGGAGGGCACTGCCGTGCGGGTAAATACCGTGCCGTGCTGATACGAAACCACGGGCAGCTTCTTTTGGGCTATTTGCGGCACAGCCACAAGGCCGGAAGCCAGAGTGGGCCGATTGCCCTGTTCCGGAATCACAGTCATGTACTGCACCTTGTACAGGCTTACGCCATTGGCGGCTTCCGGGTACTGCATCTTGAAATTGCTGAATGCCGCCACTTCTGACGTAAGAATTTTATTCAGCCGTTCAACGTTGTAGTCGCCGATGTGCGTATAGCGCACGCCGGAGGCTACGTCCTTGTAATCTGCCGCACTGGCAGTTGCTGCCAGCAGCATGAACAAAAGAGCAATGATTGTGGTCTGCCGCATGGAGCCTCCGGGTTTGCTGGTGTTTTTTCCACACTACTGATGCAGCGTTCTTTTGCAAGCCTCTGTGCCGCACCCCAAAAGCTGGCCGGAAAACCTGATGAAAAGGGGGCCCTGCCATGCGGCAAGTCCCCCCCTTGGTATGTACAGACCGGCGGGCTAATGCCCGGATTTCAAACTGCTGATAAGTCCGCGCAGCACCTGAGCCTGCCGGGCCATGTCGGAAACCGCCCCGGCAGAATGCTGCATGGCGGAGCTGGTTTCGAGCGAAATACGGTTCACGTCTTCAATAGAGCGGTTGATCTCCTCGCTGGTGGAGGATTGTTCTTCCGCAGCTGTGGCGATGGATTGCACCTGCTGGGCCGTGGCGTCCACCAGATTCACAATTTCATGCAGGGCCTCACCCGAAGTGCCCGCGAGCGTGGTGGCCGTATCAATCATGTTCACAACCTGCTCCACGTTGCCCACATTTTTGCGGGTGCCGTTCTGGATATCGCGGATGGCGTCGCCCACTTCCTTGGTGGCGGTCATGGTCTTTTCCGCCAGTTTACGCACCTCGTCGGCAACCACGGCAAACCCACGCCCGGCCTCGCCAGCGCGCGCCGCTTCAATGGCCGCATTGAGGGCCAGCAGATTGGTCTGGTCTGCAATGTCCGAAATAACACCCAAAATCTGCCCCGTACTCTCGGCCTGCTTGCCGAGCGTGGTCATCTCCGATTTCAGTTCCACGGCGCGGGTCTGGATACGGCTGATATCCTTTACCACACTGGCAACCACATCGGCGCCGCTTTCAGCCTTGCTCTTGGCAGCTTTGGCGGATTCCGCTGCCTGCCCGGCGTTGCGCGCTACTTCAAGCACGGTGGCGTTCATTTCTTCCATGGCTGTGGCTGTTTCGCCCACTCGAGCGGTCTGGCTCTCAGAGCCGCGGCTGGCCTGTTCCACCTGGGCCGAAAGTTCTTCAGAAGCCATAGTTACGGCCTCCACAACACCTTCAAGCTCGGTGGCGGCATGCTGCATGCCGTCGGCCTTGGCCTGTTCCGCAGCAATACGAGCGGCTTCGGCCTCTTTTGTTGCGCTGGCTGCGCGCTCTGATTCTTCCTGGGCCAGGCGACTTTTTCCGTCAGCCTCGGCTATCTTGTCTTTAAGGCTGCCCACCATGCTGCGCAGACTGTCTGCCAGATGGCCAATTTCATTGCGCCGCACCAGCGTCAGGCTGCGGTCAAGCTCGCCCTCCGCCACTGACCGTGCATAGGATTCCAGCTCTTGCAAGGGTTTGACGATGATCTTTTCAAGGGCCAGCAGGGTAATGCCCACAAGCAGCAGGATTGCGGCAAAGCCCGCGCCAACCATGAGGTTGCGCTGATTGTTGGCCGAGGCTTCGATCTCCGCGCGATCCATGGTGATGACGACCTTCCAGTTCCAGCCCGGGACCGGCGCCCATGCCAGCATTTTTTCCACACCGCCACGGGTGAAGGGTTCCACGCCCGACGGCGTGGCAAGGATATGGGCAATGCCTTCTTCCTTGGAAACATCCTTGAGTACGCGCTCGCTGTCAGGGTGCCCGACCATGACGCCCGTGGGCGCGACAATAAACGGATAGCCCGTTTTGCCCAGATGGATGTCGTTAATGTAGTTTTCCATCAGGCCGTCAATGGCATAGGCCATGCCCACACCGCCAATGACCTTGCCGCTGTCGTCCACTATGGCATCGGCAACGCCTACAATGGGCTTGCCCGTGATCGCACTCTTTGACGGCGTGTCGCTCAGGCCGGGTTTACCTTTGAACGTCTGGCGAATGTACTCGCGGTGGGCAAAGTTTTTGAGGCTGCCTTCCTTGCCATGCACACGGTTGATCAGCTGGGTGCCTTCCGTGTCAAACAGAAAGAAGGAGTTTACTTCATCAGCCGAGCGTGACATGGCCGAGAGGAAGCCTGCGGCCTCGCCATTATCGTGCCGGTTACGCAAATATTCCTTGAGGGCAGGTTGCAGCACCGCTCCGTGCAGGACCATCTGCTGCTGTTCGCCAAAGTCGCCCAGCGACTTGGCAATGGTGCCAGCCAGGAGGCGCATCTGATCAACGCTTGACGTCAGGCTGGCCTCATAGCTGTAACGGGCGACCACGACAATCAGGGCCGACTGCACCGCAAATACCACCCCGCCCACAAGAAGCATCATCGCCATTCTGATGCTGCGTACCGACATAAACTAGCCTCCTCACTGCAAAACAGATCATTTCAATTCAGGCTGCCCTCTGCGATCTTGCTAAAAACATCAAACCGAAAGCGGATGCAATATACATTCCAATATATCAATATATTTAATTTTATGCTTACCTCCTGAAATAACTATGAGTTCATTGTTATCTGAATCTTGATTACTTCACGCCACGCTCTCATATGCCCTCATTTGTTAACACTGATATTTAAATAATTAACAGTGAAGTCTGCTTGTGCGCCGCTTGGGCGGGGCAACACAAGGCCGAAAAAAAAAGCGGCCCCCACGTGAGCAGGAGCCGCTTGCAGTCAGCCATCAAGGCCTGATTTTAAAACACTTCAGCAACAAGACCAGCATGGTAGGCATACTTGCCGCTGCTTTCCATCACCGCTGGTTAGTTCCCGGACTTCATGCTGCTGATAAGCCCGCGCAGCACCTGGGCCTGCTGGGCCATGTCGGAAACCGCCCCGGCAGAATGCTGCATGGCGGAGCTGGTTTCGAGCGAAATACGGTTCACGTCTTCAATAGAGCGGTTGATCTCCTCGCTGGTGGAGGATTGTTCTTCCGCAGCTGTGGCGATGGATTGCACCTGCTGGGCCGTGGCGTCCACCAGATTCACAATTTCATGCAGGGCCTCACCCGAAGTGCCCGCGAGCGTGGTGGCCGTATCAATCATGTTCACAACCTGCTCCACGTTGCCCACATTTTTGCGGGTGCCGTTCTGGATATCGCGGATGGCGTCGCCCACTTCCTTGGTAGCGGTCATGGTTTTTTCCGCCAGTTTGCGCACTTCGTCTGCAACCACGGCAAACCCGCGCCCGGCTTCGCCTGCGCGGGCAGCTTCAATGGCCGCATTAAGGGCCAGCAGATTGGTCTGGTCGGCAATGTCCGAAATAACGCCCAGGATCTGCCCCGTACTCTCGGCCTGCTTGCCAAGCGAGGTCATTTCAGTTTTCAGCTCCACGGCGCTGGTCTGGATACGGCTGATGTCTTTGACCACACGGGCCACCACGTCGGCGCCGCTTTCAGCCTTGTTTTTGGCTGTCTTGGCGGATTCCGCCGCCTGCCCGGCGTTGCGCGCCACTTCAAGCACTGTGGCGTTCATTTCTTCCATGGCGGTAGCGGTTTCACCCACTCGAGCGGTCTGGCTCTCAGCGCCTCGGCTGGCCTGCTCCACCTGGGCCGAGAGTTCTTCCGAAGCCGTGGTTACGGCTTCGACCACACCCTCAAGCTGGGTGGCGGCATGCAGCATACCATCGGCCTTGGCCTGTTCAGCGGCCATGCGGGCGGCTTCGGCTTCTTTTGTTGCGCTGGCTGCACGTTCTGATTCTTCCTGGGCCAGACGGCTTTTTTCATCGGCCTCTGCTATCTTGGCCTTGAGGCTGCCTACCATGCTGCGCAGACTGTCTGCCAAGTTGCCGATTTCATTGCGCAGGCTGATTGTCAAAGAGGATTCAAGATTGCCGTCCGCGACGTCTGAAGCAAAAGCCTGCAACTGCCGCAAGGGGCGCACAACCACTTTATCCAGCGCAAACAGGCAGATCCCCACCAGAGCCAGAATAGTAATAAAGCCCAGCACCAGCATGACGTTGCGCTGCTCCCTGGCCGGGGCTTCAATTTCATCGCGGCTTACTGTCACGCCCACGCGCCAGTTCCAGTTGGGGGCCACATCCCAGGCAAGCATGCGCTTTTCGCCTTCTCGCACAAATTCCACGCCATTGCCGGAATCAGCCTTGACCATATCGCTAATACCCGGTTCATTGGCCATATTCTTGAGGATGTAGTCGCTGTTTACATGGCTGATTACGACGCCCTCGGGCGAAACCACAACGACGCGTCCTGTTTTGCCGATGGTAATGCCCTTGAGATTCTTGGTCAGGCTGTCAATGTCGTATGACATGCCCACGCCGCCCACAACCTTGCCTTTGTCGTCAAGGATGGGTGCGGTCACACTGACAATAAGCTTGCCGGTGGCGATACTTTTTGTAGGTGCGGAACTGAAGCCCGGCTTGTTGGCCAGGGCTGCCTTGATATATTCGCGGTCGGCAAGGTCGCTGAGCTTACCGGCCTTGCCCTGGGCGCAGGTGATGACCTGTTTCCCTGAGGCGTCAAACAAATACAAGGTATTTACTTCGGGTGCGGCTTGCGACATGGCGGCAAGAAAAACTTCCGCGCCCTTTTTGTCTTCGCCCGTAAGCAGGAATTCACGCAGTCTCGGCGGTTTGGAAACACCATTGACGAACATGCTGAGTTGGGTTCCAAAATCGCCCAGGGATTTGCTTACCGTGTCCGAGGTGAGATCCATCTCGTGAGTGCTTGCCTTAAGGTTCGCCTCATCCCCCATACGCGTTACAACAACAACCAGAGCCGACTGTACCGCCAGTACCACGATGCTGATAACCAGCAACATGGCTGTCCTGATACTGCGTGAAAACATAAAATCTTCCTTTACGTAATAAAACTAGTCACCTGAGCACCTTGATTCATAGCATTTCATATGCGGCATCCCTTCATTTCTGAAGATCGATAATCCTCCACCTGGACACGCCAAAGCTGACCGCAGCACGCTGTTATCCGCAGAATGCCTTCAATGCTGCCATGGCAGGGGCGATATTGCCGCACCGCAAAAAAGAAGCGGCAGCGCAACAGACCTGCGCTGCCGCTTCTTTGATTATCGGCTTCTGCAATATAAACTTTACTTTTTTTGTAAAGAAAGTCGTCCAGCCACAGCATCCGCACCCATGCGGGCGAATTCCGCCACCTCGCGCCCCTGACGCGCGCTTTCGGGCAGGAGCAGCTCCGGTTTGTTGGCCAGGCTCTTATCTGGCGTGACGCCGTATTCTGCCGGGAAGGAATCGTTGAAATACATGTCCTGAAAACCTGCGAACTTGAGGGCATGGGCCGTTGCGTCAAGCACGGCATGCTCCTTGTTGCTGATCAGGCCAAGGGCCTTGGCGTTCATGAGGCCCGCAAGGCATTCTCCGCCCTGGGTACAGGCAATGTGGCCGTGACGGTTGGCAACAATCATGGCGTCCATGATCTGCTGCTCGGTCACGCGCACAACCTGAAAGGCCCCTTCGCCGCCCTTTTCGATAAACATCTCCGCCAGCTTGCGCACACGCGGGAAGGAGACGGGATTACCGATCATGGCGGCCTGCGCCACGCTGGGCGTGACGGTTACGGGCTGCCAGTGGCGGGCATTCTTGGGTGCATCATAATAGCGCCACACCGGGTCGGCATGCTCGGACTGCACGCCAAACACGCGGGGCAGCGAAGTGATGATGCCAAGCTCAAGCATTTTCAAAAAGCCGCACATGATGGCCGTGATGTTGCCTGCGTTGCCGATGGGCACAAAGAGGCACAGATCGGTCATGTCCCAGCCGTACCACTGGGCTGTTTCATACGCGTAGGATTCCTGCCCGAGAATGCGCCAGCTGTTCTTGGAATTGAGCAGGGCCACGCGGTAATTTTCTGCCAGCAGCTCGACCACCTTCATGCAGTCGTCAAACACGCCGGGCAGTTCAAGCACGGTGGCGCCGCTGCCCAAGGGCTGCGAAAGCTGCTGGGGCGTTACCTTGCCGTGGGGCAGAAGCACCACGCTCTTGAGGGGCGCGCCCACATATGATGCATAGAGGGCCGCCGCCGCCGAGGTGTCGCCAGTGGAGGCGCACACGGTCAGCACTTCGTCCCATTTGTTGCGGCGGCACAGCCACTTGAGATAGCTGAACGCGCAGGCCATGCCGCGATCCTTAAAGGACGCGCTGGGGTTCTGACCATCATTCTTGTAGGCAAAGGGCACGCCCACGCGGTCGCGCAGGGCCGGGGCCGCTTCAATAATCGGCGTGATGCCTTCGCCCAGATACACGATATCGTCTTCGTCCAGCAGGGGAGCAAGCAGCTCGTAAAAACGGAATATTCCCCGAAGCGCGGTGCTGCGGCTGGCGGAGCGGGCGTCAAAAAGCTCGCGCCACTCTGCGCCGCTGCGTTCTTTCAGTTTGTCGAAATCCAGGTTTTCCAGCAAAAACACGCCGCCACACTGCGGGCAGGTGTACAGCAGGCTGTCGCCGGGATGACGCGCGCCGCAGTCAAGACAAACATACTCCATGCGGCCGCGATAGGCCGGAAAATCCGCATGCGCCATGAGAGAAACTCCTTGATAAGTGCATCGGGCAAACAGCCTTGCCGCAGGCTGTCTGCGCAGCCTTCGCCACAAAAACATTTTGCGGCAAAAGACCCATACTGACATGTACAACAGCATGGTGCGCTGTCGTAAATTTGCAGGCAGCCTGAACTAGCCTTTATTTTCCTGTTTTTCAGCGTGCTTGCCCTTGAGCCAGCTGTTTTCTGTTCCTGCACGCAGTCGGGCGATGTTTTCCTTGTGCTTCCACACCACCACGGCGCACACGCACAGGGCCAAAGGCAGCCAGGCCCACTGGCCGGTAACAGCCAGGGCCACGGCCAGCGCCACGACCAACGTGAGCGAACCCAGCGAAACAAAGCCGCTGCGCCAGATAACAAGGCAGCACAGGGCCGAGGCCGCCAGCAGATGCCAGAAAGCCAGGGGAAGAAACACGCCAATGCTGGTGGCAACAGCTTTGCCGCCCTTGAACTTCATGAAGCACGAAAAAACGTGCCCAAGCACGCAGGCCAGGCCCACCACACTCACAAAAACGGGCGAGGGATTGATGTGAAAGGCCAGCCACACAGGCACAGCCCCCTTGCAGACGTCGCACGCAAGGGTTGCCACACCCCAACCAAAGCCGCACAGGCGCGCCACATTGGTGGCCCCGGTGCTGCGGCTGCCGCTTTCACGCGGGTCTATGCGGCAAAAGGTCTTGGCGATAACAAGGCCCCACGGCACAGAACCAAGCACATAGGCCAGAGCAATCCACAATACTTCCAGCATATAATTCTCCGCTGCAAGCCTCTGAAAATACGGGCAGATTGCCCGCAAGCCCAAACAGTCCTCTAAAAACAAACCCTGCATGGCAGCTCAAATGGCTGCTGCCGTGCATGACGGGCCGGGATGCCGCCCAACAAGCGAAAGGCGGTCTAGCCCGCCGTAACCGCTTCCAGAATCATGATTTCATTATACAAAGGCTGCACCTTGCCGATGCGCACATCCACGGCAAGGCCGGGGTGCGAGCGCTCGTCAAAGAGCCGCCTTTTACCGCGCACAAACATGCCCTGATCGGGCAGGCTCACGGTGATAAAAGCATCGTTTTCTTCAGTGATGACGCCGTTCCACCAGACCTTGTCGCCCTTCTGGCGGAAGAAAAGCAGCTTCCAGTAGCGCGGGCGGAAGCGCTGCACCTGCCCCGCCGCATCCAGCGCTGGCGAAAGCACGTTGAGCAGGTCTGTCAGCTCGGTTTCTGTCCAGCGCGGCGCGCCTGTGCGAAAAAAATGCACCAACTGTTCTTCGTTGACAAGATCGGGATAACGCCTGAGCGGCGAGGTCACAGGAGTGTAACGCGCAAGCCCCAGGGCCGCGTGGGGCCGTGCCTGCACCTCAAGGCCGGAGGGCGTGAGCGCGCGCATGATGCGTGTCATATCCTGGGGCGTTGTCCAGATGCCCGCGTATTCCCTGGGCAGGGCCACATCCTGCACGCGGTGCAGCATGGCGACGCCCTTGTCCGCAGCCCACTGGGCCACAGCGGCGCTGGCAAGGATCATCATTTCCGCCACAAGCATCTGCGCGTCCGAGGCCTGATAATCCAGCCCAACTTCCACGCGCACTTCTGCCCCTTCGCCCTCAAGACGGATCACAGGGTCGGGCCTGTCCATGATTACCGCGCCGTCCGCGATGCGGGCGGTCTGCCGCTGACGGGCAAGCTCAAGGCCCAGACGCAGCTGTTCGGCATAGGGCGTGGCCGCGTTCTGCGGCAGGGGTTCGCCTGCGGCCTGCGCGTCAAGCACGGCCTGACTGTCCACATAGGTCAGGTTGGCGGCAAGGCTGGTCTGCACAACCGAAACATCGCACTCGCCAAGGGTGCCGTCCGCCGCCACATGCACAAGCACGCTCAAGGCGGGGCGCGTCTGGCCCGCCAGCAGCGAATAGGCGTCAGTGCCCAGTACTTCGGGCAGCATGTGGCAGTCGCCTTCCGGCAGGTAGATGCTGGTGCCCCGGTGCAGCACCATTTTGTCCAGCGGCCCGCCAAAATTCCAGAACAGCGAGGGGCAGGCCAGCATGAGGGTCAGGGCCCAGCCGTCGCCCTCCGCCTCCACATGAAAGGCATCGTCCACGTCGCGCGTGGTTGCGCTGTCGATGCTGATGCAGGGCAGATCGCAAACTTCAAGGCTACCTTCCTGCCCATTTTGGGCAAGGGCAGTCAGGGGCGCGCGCCCGGCGGCGGCAAGGGATTCAACTTCATCGGCGCAGGCCTGCCACCATGTGTCGCCCGAGGCGTAGCCTGCGCGGTCAAGCCAGAAATTATAGTGCGGCGGCACCTTGCCCCAGGCCACCAGCAGTTGCAGGGGCAAATGCGGCACATCCGGCATGCCCTTGCTCAGGGTGCGCCAGATGTTTTCCCATTCCTGACTTTCAGGATCAATCATGCGGGAAAAAAGGACTTCTTCAAGGCGTTCGGCCACCTCCTGCGGGGGCCATTCGCCAAGGGCAGCGCCCTCGCGCGGGGGCTGGGGCAGCTCGCGCTTGCGGCAGGCAACATCCCACAAAAGGCGCAAAAAGGCGGCTCCGCCTGCAATGAGCGATTCTCGCTCAAGGCGGATTTTCTCCTCGGCCATGCGTTTTTCTACCATGTCGGCAGAAAAAACCTGAAAATCCGGAGGCTGAAAACGGAAGTGACTTTTGCAGGCCAGCAGGGCGCGGCCATAGGCAGCCATATGATCGGTGGTGGGGTCGCTTTCAAAAAGCTCGGCAAACCAGCTTGCCGGGGCCGCTTCCACCTCGCCCTGGGCGAGTTCCCACACGTCCATGACGGGGATCTGGGCGGCCATGTCTTCGCGGGTTTTCCTGTGCGTTTCAAGCACGCGCACTGCGTCTTCCCGCCCCATGTCCGCCCCGTGCATGGGCCCTATCCAGGGCAGCAGGCGCGAAGAATTAAGCCGGGTTTCCCTTCTGTTGGGCAACAGCAGCCGCAGCCTGCCCCCGACCTCTTCAGTGACCAGGGCAATCTGCACGGCATTGCCTTCCATATATTCCACCACGCAACCCGGCGCCGGGTAGCGCACACAATCAGACATGCCCGCTCCTTCAGAAAAAGCGCGTCCGCTCTCCCATAGACCGTCGCGCTTGCAGCCAAAGACATTCCTTTATTTTTGGCCTTCTGGCAAGTGCCGCCGGGGGCGCAGCGCCTGACATACTGGACGCAAGGGCTGTAAACCGCTATATTAGCGGCTTACGGCAACAATTTTTACCACGCGCGTAGCGCGAGCAGGGCGGACACCCAATGAGCAACATTATTCACCAAACTGGAGGCAGCCGTACCCTGGTCATGCAGGAGCCGGAAAAACCGCAGCTCTACCGTGAGCTTTTCCCTTACACCAGCGTTTGCCGCACCTCGTTTGACGAGGTTCTGCTGTCCCCCCGGCCAGCAGATCAGATGCGCATTACCGACACGACCTTTCGCGACGGCCAGCAGGCCCGCCCCCCCTATACGGTCAAGCAAGTGGCAAAGATGTTCGATTTTCTGCACCGACTCGGCGGAAAAACCGGACTCATCACGGCTTCGGAATTTTTTCTGTACTCGGCCAAAGACCGCAAGTGCATTGATGTATGCCGCGCCAGAGGCTACCGCTTTCCCCGCGTGACCGCCTGGATACGCGCCACCAAGGACGACCTCAAGCTCGCGCGCGACATGGAATTTGACGAGACCGGCATGCTCACCAGCGTGTCGGACTACCATATTTTTCTCAAACTGGGCAAAACCCGCCAGCAGGCCATGGACATGTATGTGGGCATGGCCGAGCAGGCGCTGGAATGGGGCATCATCCCCCGCTGCCACTTTGAAGACGTGACCAGAGCCGATATTTACGGCTTCTGCCTGCCCCTGGCCCAGCGGCTCATGGAGCTTTCGCGCGAGAGTGGCATGCCGGTCAAAATCCGCCTGTGCGATACAATGGGCTACGGCGTGCCCTACCCCGGCGCGGCGCTGCCCCGCTCGGTGCAGCGCATCGTGCGCTGCTTTACGGACGAGGCTGGCGTACCCGGTCAGTGGCTTGAATGGCACGGGCACAACGACTTCCACAAAGTGTTGGTCAACGGCGTTACCGCATGGCTCTATGGCTGCGGCGCGGTCAACGGCACTCTGTTCGGCTTTGGCGAACGCACGGGCAACACCCCGCTGGAAGCCCTGCTGGTGGAATACATTTCGCTTACGGGCGACGATGCCGCCGCAGACACCACAATTCTGAGCGAAGTTGCCGAGTTCTTTGAAAAAGAACTGCACTACCGCATCCCCCACAACTATCCCTTTGTGGGCCGCGATTTCAACGCCACCAGCGCGGGCGTGCACGCCGACGGCCTGGCCAAGAACGAAGAGATCTACAATATCTTCGACACCAAGCATCTGCTTGGCCGCCCGGTGCCCATCATCATTACCGACAAGACGGGCCGCGCTGGCGTTGCCTACTGGATCAACGCCAACCTCAATCTGCCCAACGACCAGCAGGTCTCCAAAAAGCATCCTGCCGTGGGCCAGATATACGACGCCATCATGGCCGTGTACGAAGAAACGGGCCGCACCACCAGCTTCTCGCACGAAGAAATGGAAGCCCTGGTGCAGCGCTTCATGCCTGAGCTCTTCGCCTCTGAATACGACCACATGAAGCAACTTGCTGGCGAACTTTCGGCCAACATCATCATTCGCCTTGCCCGCAGCAAGGATCTGCTGGACCTCAACAAGCATGCCTGCGCGCGGCTTGATGAATTTGTACGCGAATTCCCCTTTATCCAGTACTGCTACCTCACAGACGATCAGGGCAAGCTGCGCTGCTCTGCCATTACCGACCCGGTCTACAAGGAAACCTACGAGGCTCTGCCCATCGGCTACGATTTTTCGGAGCGCGAATGGTTCAAGATGCCCATGAAAACCGGCGACCTGCACATCATGGATGTGTACCAGTCGCACTTCACAAGCAAGCTCATCATCACCGTTTCATGCGCGGTGACGGATGACAAGGACAACATCGTGGGCGTCATTGGTGTGGATATCCAGCTTGAACTGCTCCTCAAACGCGCGCGCGCCCTCCAGCAGGAAGTGGCGGCAGCAGACGACAGCGACAACGACTAAGGGAAGGAAATTCCATGAACAAGAGAATCTACTGGATCGAAGGCGACGGCATTGGCCCCGAAATCTGGAAGGCCGCGCGCCCTGTCATTGAAGCTGCCCTTGCTGCCGAAAATACCGGCATCAATCTGGAGTGGACAGAACTGCTGGCGGGCGACAAAGCCGTGAAAGAAACCGGCTCTCCCCTGCCGGAAGAAACCATGCAGACCCTGCGCAGCGCTGAGCTTGCCATGAAGGGCCCCCTCGGCACCCCCGTGGGAACGGGTATCCGCAGCCTCAACGTGGCCCTGCGCCAGGGGCTTGACCTCTACGCCTGCATCCGCCCGGTGCGTCACTTTGAAGGGCTTGAAACTCCCGTCAAACACCCCGAGCGCGTCAACATGGTTATTTTCCGCGAAAATACCGAAGACGTTTACGCCGGTGTGGAATTTGCCGCCGAGACCCCCGAGGCCCGCAAGCTTATCACCTTTTTGCGTGAAGAACTGGGCGTGAACAAGGTGGGCGATGCCGCCGCCGTGGGCATCAAGCCCATGACCGAGGCTGGCTCCAAGCGTCTGGTGCGCCGCGCCCTGCGCTTTGCTCTTGACCAGAAACAGCAGAGCCTCACCCTTGTGCACAAGGGCAATATCATGAAGTTCACCGAAGGCGCCTTCCGCCAGTGGGGCTACGATGTGGCCGCGCAGGAATTTGGCGACCTCACCTGCACGGAAAAGGAACCCGTGGCTGGCCGTCTGGTGGTCAAAGACCGCATTGCCGACGCCATGTTTCAGGAGGCCCTACTGCGCCCCGAGCAGTACCAGATTCTCGCCACGCCCAACCTCAACGGCGACTACATCTCTGACGCGCTGGCGGCGCAGGTGGGCGGCCTTGGGCTGGCCCCCGGCGTCAACATGTCGGACACCCTGGCCTTTTACGAAGCCACCCACGGCACTGCCCCCACCATTGCGGGCAAGGACAAGGCCAACCCCGGCAGCGTCATCTTGTGCGGCGCGCTGATGCTTGAACACATCGGCGTGCCCAAGGCCGCCGAGCGCATCCGCAATGCCGTGAGCAAGGCCATTGCCGCCAAGGCCGTGACTGAAGACCTGGCCGCTCAGGTGCCCGGTTCGCGCACTGTGGGCTGCGTGGAATTCGGCGACATCATCGGCGCGAATCTGTAGCATGCGCCGCGCTGACCCCGACACCCTGCCCGCAACGGCATTGGGTGTGGCGTGGCTGCCGCTGATATGTCTTTAGAAGCAATAGGAGAAAAGGAGTGTTTTTACGGCTCTGCCCGGAGGTCAACCGACTGAGGGCGCAACCGCAAGGCACTCCTTTTCTCCCTCCTGCTCTGGCTTGAATGAAGGACTGCACCATGATCTCGCTGGATACTCTGCTGCTCTTTGTGCCCATGGCCGCCATTCTGGTGATGTTGCCGGGGCCGGATTTTGCGCTCATCGCCAAAATTTCGCTTATGAATGGCCGCCCGCAGGGGCAGGCCGCCGCAGTGGGCGTGGCCCTTGGCATCTGCGTGCACACCACTGCGGCCATGCTTGGCATTTCGGCCATCATCGCGCAGTCCGTTCTATGGTTCAGCATCCTCAAATATGTGGGTGCGGCCTATCTGGTCTGGCTGGGCATTCAGGCCATACGCGCCGGCCAACGTGCTGGCCAGCCTGTAAGTGCAGCTGTGGTCAAAACCGTGCAGGAGCCGAATCCAGGCCGATCTACGCAGCGCCTGACCTTGCAGCAATGGCTGCACTTCTTCGGCCAGGGCTTTCTGACCAATGCGCTGAATCCCAAGGCTGTACTGATTTTTTTGACTTTCCTCCCCCAGTTCATGGATCCCCACGCACCGCTTGCCCCGCAGTTTCTCACTCTGGGCAGCATCATGTCTGGTCTGTGTCTGTTCTGGTATGTGCCCTTGGCCTACATGTTGGGCCGAATCCGGCACATCTTTGAGAATAGCCGCTTCCAGAAATGGATGCAGCGCTGCACTGGCCTTGTGTTCATAGCCTTTGGCCTCAAACTGGCCACGGCGCAAGCTCGCTAACCCCGCGTCGCGCCAGCGACCCGCAAACCCCTGAAGGTCTGCCATGATCGAAATAGTGAACAGTTCTGTGGTGATTGACGCCAACGGCATAAGCATGGCTGAAGAAGCCCGCGCCAAGGGCGTGGACATTGAAGCCGCCCGCAAAAACAGCCTTTCCGCCCGCATCCTGGCGGCGCATAATACCGGCACGGACGATGACGTGCTTCGCATCCGTTTTGACGCCATGGCCTCGCACGACATTACCTATGTGGGTATTGTGCAGACGGCCCGCGCCAGCGGCCTCAAGGAATTTCCCGTCCCCTACGCGCTGACCAACTGTCACAACAGCCTGTGCGCCGTGGGCGGCACCATCAATGAAGACGACCACCTCTTTGGTCTTTCTGCCGCGCGCAAGTACGGCGGCATCTTTGTGCCCCCGCATCTGGCGGTCATCCACCAGTATGTGCGCGAAATGATGACCAAGTGCGGCGGCATGATTCTCGGTTCCGACAGCCACACCCGCTACGGCGCGCTGGGCGTCATGGCCATTGGCGAAGGCGGGCCGGAACTGGTCAAGCAGTTGCTTGGCAAGACCTACGATGTGACCAACCCGCAAAAGGTTGTGGTGTGGCTTGAAGGCGCGCCCCGCCCCGGCGTTGGCCCGCAGGACGTGGCCCTTGCCATCATTGGCGCGGTGTTCAAAAACGGCTTTGTGAAGAACAAGGTCATGGAATTCATGGGCCCCGGCGTGGCGGGTCTTTCTGTGGAATACCGCTGCGGCATTGACGTCATGACCACGGAAACCACCTGCCTGTCGTCCATCTGGACCACGGACGAAAAGGTGCGCGACTACATGGCCATGCATGGCCGCGCTGGCGACTACGCCGAGCTGCGTCTTGAAGGCCCGGCCAGTTACGATGGCCTTATCAGGGTTGACCTGAGCCGTATTGTGCCCATGATCGCCCTGCCCTTCCACCCCAGCAACGTGTACCCCGTGGCCGAAGTTGCCAAACACGGGGCCGAATTGCTGGCCGAAGTGGAAGCCGAAGCCCAGCGCCAGTTTGGCGATGCGGCCAAGGGCCTGAACATGCGCGCCAAGGTGCGTGACGGCGGCGTGTGGGTGGATCAGGGCATTATTGCTGGCTGCGCGGGCGGCAATTTTGAAAATATCGCTCTGGCTGCCGCCATTCTGGACGGCAAATCCACGGGCAATCAGGCCTTCAATCTGGCAGTGTACCCCGCCAGCGAACCGCAGGGTCTTGCGCTCGTCAAAAACGGCGCAACCGCCAAGCTCATGCTCGCAGGCGCCGTGATGAAAACGGCCTTCTGCGGCCCCTGTTTCGGCGCTGGCGACACCCCGGCCCACGGCGCGCTCTCCATCCGCCACACCACCCGCAACTTCCCCAACCGCGAAGGCTCCAAGCCTTCCAACGGGCAGGTCTCCACGGTGGCCCTCATGGACGCCCGCTCCATCGCCGCCACTGCGGCCAATGGCGGTCGCCTTACCCCGGCGACCGAGCTTGACTGGTCTGCGCCCGCGCTGGCCAATGTTGATCTTTCCTACACTTTTGAGCCGCTCATCTACCACAGCCGCGTGTACAACGGCTTTGGCAAGGCGGAACCTGACGCCCAGCTCGTGCGCGGCCCCAACATTGCCGACTGGCCGAGCATGAGTCCCCTGCCCGAGCATCTGCTCCTGCAGGTGGTGAGCGTAATCACCGACCCGGTCACCACCACGGACGAGCTGATCCCCTCCGGCGAAACCTCGTCCCTGCGCTCCAACCCGCTCAAACTGGCGGAATACACGCTTTCGCGCAAAGACCCCGGCTATGTGGGCCGCGCCAAGGCTGTGAATGCCATGGAAGCCGCCCGCCTCGCCAATCCCGCCGATGCGGAGCTGGTTGCCAAGGCGCGGGGGCTCTTTGCCGTGTGCGGTCTTGATGTATTGCAGGGCGCAGCCGACCTCAAGCAGGTGGGGCTTGGCTCCACCATCTTTGCCGTAAAGCCCGGCGACGGCTCTGCCCGCGAGCAGGCCGCCTCCTGCCAGAAAGTGCTGGGCGGCTGGGCCAATATGGCTGTAGAATACGCCACCAAGCGTTACCGCTCCAACCTCATCAACTGGGGCATGCTGCCCTTTATTGTTGATCCCTCGCTGGCCGACAGTCTGAAAATCGGCGACTGGCTGGTGGTGCCCAACGTGCGCAGCGCCGTGCAGAACGCCGACCCCACCTTCACCGGCTACGTTGCCAGCGAAGGCGGACAGGCCCAGCAGATCAGCCTGGCCCTCAAGGAACTGACCAGCGACGAGCGCAAGATCATCCTCGACGGTTGCCTGATCAATTTTTACAACAGCTAAGGAAAGGTTGGGGGTGTTTTGCGGGGGAGGAGACCCTCCCCCTAAATTTTTTATTCTCCTATCTTGTGTGGCTACAAGGCCATTCAAAACACCAAAAGGCCTCTGTGGGAATCCACAGAGGCCTTTTTACGTAATATGCTGAAAGAGAGCTGCTTACTTGGCGGCTTTTTTGTCTGTCTTTTTGTCAGCTTTTTTGTCTGCCTTGGCGTCTGCTTTGGCGTCTGCTTTGGCATCGGGCTTGGCTGCGGCAGGCTGGGCTTCTTCTACAGCGGGAACTTTTTCCAGCTCCTGCTTGATGGCTGCCTTGAGTTCTTCGCTGGCAGTGGCATCGGTCAGGCCTGCGCGCAGGTGTTCCGCACCGCGCTTGGGGTCTTCGAGAAAATAGATGTACAGCACGCCGAGGCTGTAGCGCACGGAGGCCTCATCCTTGATCTTCACGACCTGCTCAAGGGCTTCAGCAGCTTCCTTGTGGCGGCCCTGATTGTGCTGGATAACGCCAAGCAGATACAGGGGCTTGGGATTGCTCACGTCCATGGTCACGGCGCGCTGGGCAAAGGTTTCTGCCGCATCCCAGTTCTGCGCGGTCACAAGATGCTCGATCAGGTGAATAAGCGCGCCAAGATCCTGCGGGTTTTCCGCCACCTGACGCATGAGCTTGCCCACGGTCTGGGCGTCTTCGCCAGCTTCGCCCCCGCCCATGCCCTGCTGTTGGCGGGCCGCCACAGTCAGATGCGGATTCTGAAACCGCGCCTTGAGCGAGGCCCCAAGCATCACAGCCAGCGCAACAGCCAGCGCGATAATGAGTATGCGGGCGGAAAGGTTGCCTTTTTTTGTATCAGTCATGGTTGAGCATCTCCATCTGGGCAAGGCGCGCGGCCAGTGAACGCTGGCGAGCCGCCAGAAAAGCCATATACGAGCCAATGCCAATCCACACGGCGGCATTGGCCATGATTACCCATGTCAGTGTATCCATAGTTCCTCCGGGTGGAGTGAATGATTTCAGTTAGGGGGCGAAATTTCAGGCATCCAGCCGATTCTGAGCCAGCGCGTCAAGACGGTCGCGCAGATCAAGCTGACGCTTGCGCAACCACACAAGGGCTGCCCACAACAGCCCAAAACAGGCCACGCAGGCCATGACGGTAATACGCATTTCAGGCTCCAGCCCGCCGCCCTTGCTGCCAAAAACAGCCGGATGGATTGACCGCCAGATGCGCGCCGACATAAAGACCAGCGGCACATCCAGAAAGGCCACCACGCCCACCACGGCGCACACCGTATTGCGACGCTGCGGCGGCAGATCAAGGCCGCGCAAAACCAGATAACCCGCGTACACGAACCACATGATCAGGGTTGTGGTCAGGCGCGGATCCCACGTCCACCACACGCCCCACGAGCGGCGCGCCCAAAGCATGCCCGTAACCAGCGCAAGGCCGCCCAGCAGCACGCCCACTTCTGCGGCGGCAGCGGCCAGCCGGTCCGCAGCGGGATTACGCCGCCACAGGTAGGCCACAGAAGCGCCAAACACCACAAAAAAACTCACCAGCGCCCACCATGACATGGGCAGGTGGATGTAAAATATCTTTTGCGCCAGCCCCAGAGTGACTTCCTCGGGGGCATAGGCAAACACAAGCCACTGACAGGCGGCAAAGGCAACGCCCCCCAGCAGGGCCAGAATCTGCGGCAACGCCGAACACTTGGGCATTACTCGTCCCCCGCGTAGATGTATCCAAACAGCAAAAGCCCGGCACCCAGAAAAACGGCGTCAAAGGCGGCGGCAACGCCGAGCCACGCCCCCGGGCCATCCGGGTTGGGCGCGCCGAGCGCCTGCGCCCCCACGCTGATACCCGCCAGCAAAAGCGGCGTCAGCAGCGGAAACAGCACAATACTCAGCAAAGACTCACGGGCGGCCTGCCCCTGCGCCAGCGCCCCCAGCAGGGAGCCAAGAGCGCACATGCCGATATCCGTCAGCACAAGGGCCAGCAGAGCCTCGGGCAATGGCCCGCCAAGCTCCTGCCCCAAGAAGACCACAGCCGCAGGCAGAAAAATAACCTGCGCAAGCACCAGCAAAGCAAGCCCTGCGCAGCCCTTGCCAAGCCATACGGCCTGCACCGGGGCGGGGCAGAGCAAAAGCCCGAGACGGGAATTGTTCACTTCTTCCAGCGCATAGAGCTGGTTGAAAATAAGCACCTGACAAAAGGCGGAGCTGATCCAGAACACAGCCGCAGCGCCCTGCGGAGCCATGCGCTCGCCAATACCCTGAGACAGGCTGAACACAAAGAGCAGCAAAAGCCCGAGCAGCAAGGCCTGCACCAGACCGCTGCCACGTGCCAGCGTCAGGGCCAGATCCTTGCGGGCCATGGCAAACATCAGGCGCAGCATGCGGGGCCTCCCTGAGTGCGTTCAGAGGCCTCTGCGGCAGCGCCAGCCAGTGTTTCCACGGGAGCAAAGCCGCCAAACCCTGCGGGAGAGCCGTCATAAGCCAGCTTGCGGTGTTCCAGCGCCAGCAGCCTGTCGGCCAGTGGAGCGTCACCCGCCAGATCGTGGCTGATAAGCACCACACAGGCTCCGCGCTGCCGCGCTGCAAGAATCTCTCGCCGCAGCAGGGCCAGCGAAGCGACATCAAGGCCGGTGCCGGGTTCGTCCAGCAGGAGCACGTCCGGGGCCTGCATGAGCACCCGCGCCAGATTGAGGCGCTGGGCCATGCCGCGCGAGAACACGCCCGCCCGTTCATGGGCGTGGGCTTCCAGCCCCACGCGGGCAAGCCCTGCCATGATATCATCACGCGTCAGCTTGAGGCCGTAGGCATCGCGCCAGAAGGCCAGATTTTCCATCGCCGTGAGGCCGGGATACAGAAAAGTGGCGTGCCCCAGATAGCCCACGCGGGCCTGATCTGCCACGTTGGCAGCGCCTGCGCTTGGGCGGGAAAGCCCTGCCATAATACGCATGAGGGTACTCTTGCCCGCGCCGTTGCCGCCCACGAGCAGCGAGACACTGCCCGCAGCAAGAGCGCAGCTTACGTCTTTAAAGACGACCTTGACGCCATAGACCTTGGCAACGCGCACAAGTTCCAGCAAGAGGGCCTCCTGCGGCTAGGCCGCGCTGTTCTCGCTGTCCGACTCCGGCGCGGAATTCTTGCGGCGGCGCAGCCCGGCGAGCGGCACAAGGCACATGATGGTGCCGCCGATCCACAGCCAGTTGACCAGCGGTTCCACGCTGACCTTGACCACAACCCTGGAACTTTCATCCAGCCCCAGCAGGGAGGCGTAGATTTCGTTGCCAAGGCCGGGGATCACGTCCACTTCGGAGAACTGCATGGTGCCGAACTTGTCGTACAGGCGGCGCTCCGGCGCGACTATGCCGATGGATTTGCCGTCCTTGAAGATTTCCAGCCGCGCGGCGATGAATTCATGGTCAACGCGGCGGCCCTCGCCCAGTTCGAGCAAGGTGGCGGTATAGCTGCCCACGGTGCTGCTTTCGCCCTTGGCGAGGATCATTTCGCGGTCAGTGGTGTACGGGCCGGAAAAGGAGATGCCGATGGCGACCAGCGCCATGCCGATGTGCGCGCCCAACGCCCCGATGGTGACAGGCTGCGAGCGGTTGGCTTTGTCTGCCAGCAGCATGACGGCCCCAAGCACGACAGCCACAGCGGCGGAAGCGCCCAGCAGGGCCGTGGGCTGATGGTAGCCCAGCGCCCAGATAACCCCGGCGCTGGCCACAAATGCCCCGATCACGGCAAAAAAGCCCTTCTTGTTGCGCAGGCCCCCGCCCCAGCCGAGCCAGGGACAGGCTGCCATCATCACCACCAGCAACGCGCCGAGGGGCAGGCACACGCGGTTGTAGAAGCGGGCGTCAAGGCCGCGCGGCGCGGCAGACCACAACTTGCTGATAACAGGCCACATGGTGGCAACCAGAATAATCACGGCCAGCGCCAGCAGCACCCAGGCCACAAGGGTCAGGAAGCCTTCGCGGCTTTCAAGCCCGGCAAGGGGTTTGCCGGTTTTGGGCGAGGCAAAGGGAATCCACAGGGCAATGACAAGGCCGCCCAGCACAAAGATGGTTAAGGGCGTACCCACGCTGCCGTCGCCAAAGGCGTGGACGGAATCAATCACGCCGCTGCGCACAAGGTAGGTGGCAAAAAAGGCCGAAACCGTGGTGAGCACCATCATGGCAACGTTGACGCGCCCAAGCTTGCCCCGGCGGTCTTCAACAATCAGGGTATGCAGCGAAGCCGTGGCGATAAGCCAGGGCACCAGAGATGCGTTTTCCACAGGGTCCCATGCCCAGTAGCCGCCCCAGCCAAGTTCCATATAGGCCCACCATGCGCCGAGCACGATGCCCGCCGTAAGGAACAGCCACGCCAGAATGATAAAGGGCCGCGAAAGGCGGAACCACGAACCTTCGCTGCTGCTCTGCCCCGAAAGACACTGGGCCAGCGCCAGACAGGCAGGCACGGCAAAGCCGCCGTAACCAAGGAACAGCAGCGGCGGATGAAAGATCATGCCGGGATTCTGGAGCAGGGGGTTCAGGCCGTTGCCGTCTGCCGGAACAGGCGATTGCAGCACAAAGGGATTGCTCCAGCTGGTGAGGATAAGGGCAAAAAAGCCCATGATGACGTAAAAAAAGCTCCAGTACCACAGACGCGTTGGGCGGCTGAGGTTTCTGTAGGCCCGCGTGAGAGCAAAGGCGCTGCCGCTCAGGCCCACTGCCAGCGCCCAGAAGAGCATGGAGCCGGGCTGCCCTGCCCAGAAGGCGGTGAGGCGGTAAAATACGGGCAGCACGCGGTCAGTATAGCTGGCAACGTAGGCCACGCTGAAGTCGTTCCAGAACAGGGCGTGCAGCAGCAGTGCCGAGGCCAGCAAGAGTGCGCCGCTGATAACGAGGTGGGCTTTTTCCACCACGGCGAGGGAGTCTTCCCGGTTTTGCCACAGTTGCAGAAGGGCCAGACCACAGCCGCCAAGTGCGGCCAGCAGGGCCACCAGTTGAAGGGCAAAGGCAAAAACGTACATAAGACTCCTTTATCCCGCTGAGGGGGCGGCCCGCCGCAGGGCGGGGCGTTGCTATCGTTTGGGCATCGGGTGCCCGATTACGGCTCTGCGCACTGAACAGAAACCCGGCCATCTTGCAGGGAAAGCCCGCGACCGTGGCCCGCATATGGCCCGCAACTATTGACAGAGCGAAGGGCCAGTCAGGCCAATCGCACTCGCCAAACGGCAATGCCGCTGAGCAGGCTCAGCTATTGCGGTTCTCTTTCTGGTATTTGGAGGGGCATTTGGTCATGAGCGTCTTGGCCTGAAAGCGGCCTTCCGGCCCCATGCCGCCTTCAACAATAACTTCCGCGCCAGCCTTGAAGGTATCCGGCACCGCGCCGGAGTAGCTTATCTGGATGGTCTGGCTGGCGTTGTCCTTGTCTTCAAGGCGAAAATCCACACCGGGCGCGCCCCGGTGCTTCTCAATGCCGTCTTCGGCCACAGTACCAAAAAGCCGCGCAGCCACGAGTTTTTCGGGCGTTGCGGCCTTGGCTTCCGACACGTTCAGAAAATACACGCTGTTTTCAGAAAAGCCGGAATATGCAAGATAGCCCACCCCGCCCAAAAAGAGCAGCAGCGCGGCTATGTAGATGCCAGTGTTTTTTTTGCGGGCCATGCGTTTCTCCTGAAACATTGGGTCATGTTTGGTGCTGCCCGAAAGGGGCCATGACCTTCGGCCTGTTGCGCCGCAGGGGCGCGCAGACCGAACCTGCCGGGCTGGGGCTTTTGCCCTGGGCCGCCCGGCCCTGATTGCTCAAAACCTTACGCTATTTTACACCTGCTGACAAGATAGGAATTATTTTTAATAGAAGTATAACGCAGTATGGGGCGCGGGTTCTGTGATTGCGGTCACACTTGCTGCAAGCTTTGTGTGCGGGCGCACACGACTGCATCAACAGGCAAGCACGAGCGACATCCGCACAAGCGCACGCATAAGCACACAGGCAAGGCAGAATGCGGCCTGCGTCTTATCATACTACTGCAATAAGATTTCTGCCGCAAGGGATAATACAATTATTCCACGCCGCCCAAGCCGCACCAGATGGCGCGAAAGCTGCTGTGCTCCGGGCTTGCAAACCGGGCAGACGGGCAAGGGCACGGAGGCGGGCGCAGCAAAGGGGCAGCAGATCAGCCCTGCCGGCTCACGCTCAGTTCGCGCCGCCGCTGACGCGCCAGCGCGCGCAGATCATCCACATTATCGCTTTCGTCCACAATCTCGCTGCCGAGGATTTCTTCCAGCACGTCTTCCAGCGACACCACGCCCGCAAGCCCGCCGTATTCATCCAGCACGATAAAGAGATGCACGCGGGCCTTGAGCAGATCGTGCAGCAGCACGTCAAGCGTCTGGTTCTCAAGGATAAAGTGCGCCGGGCGCATGATCTTGCCGAGGGTCACATCCTTGCGGCCCTCGTTTATGCAGCGGCCCAGGGTGCGGCGCTCCACCACGCCCACGATGTCTTCGTTATTGTCGCCGTACACGGGTATGCGGCTGAAATGCCAGGTGCGCTGGTCTGTGTAGGCCTGCTCCACGGTGAGGTCGTCCGGCAGCTCAAAAACCACCGTGCGGGGGGTCATGATCTCGCGCACGCGCTTTTGGTCCAGCGTCAGCACGTTGCGGATAAAGGCTTCTTCATAAGGTTTGATGCGCCCCGCCTGACGCGAAAGGCTCGTTACGGCGCGGATGTCGTCCTCGGAAATGACCGGGCCAGCGGAAGGCGGGGAAACAAGGCGGGTTATCATGCTCGTAACCCACAGCAGGGGCGACATGAGCTTGACCATGATGGCAAGCGGGCGGGCGAGCATTACGCCGAGCGGCTCCGCCTTGGTCACGCCCAGATTCTTGGGCAGGATTTCGCCCATTGTCAGAATCAGCACCGTAAAGCCCACGGCAAAAATCGACATGTATTCCGGCCCATACACGGCCAGAAAGGCCGCGCCCGCCACCGTGGCCCCGGCGGTGTTGGCAATGGTGTTGAGCGTGAGGATGGCGGCAATGGGTTTGTCCACCTGGGTGCGCAGGGCGTACAGCAGCTCGCCGGACTTGCTGCCGGACTTGCGCAGCCGCTCGATGGTTGACCACGAAAGGGAATACAGCACCGTCTCAAGCAACGAACAGGTAAAGGAAACGGCAACAGCAATGACAACGGCCAGAACAAGGGTGAGCATGGCGAAACATCCGAAAGATTTGATGCGGCGGGTCGCCCTGCAAAACGCAAGGCGGCGCTGACAGCCGAAGTTTAGCCCCGCGCGGCCCTGTTTGCAATCGCCGGGGCGCTGAGCGAGGGGGGATGTGGATGCTGACCAGCAAGCCCCGGCGTAATCTCAGCAAATGGAATGGAAAAAAGGAACGACAGTTACTGCGGCAACTGGCAAATGAGATTATGCTGACTGAAAAATGCGACTCAAAACAAAAATATTTTTGAGAAGTAAAAGGCAATATCACTGCGCAAACAAAGGGTTTCAGGCCCTGACAATCATTTTTAAATTACGCTCTTTCAAAAAAATTTATAAATTTCCTTGACAGTCAGAGGCCAAGCGCTTAGATATCTGTTCTCGCAGCGAGAAACGCTGCACGTGTCGCGGGGTGGAGCAGCTCGGTAGCTCGTCGGGCTCATAACCCGAAGGTCGTAGGTTCAAATCCTGCCCCCGCAACCAGATAATACAAGCCCTTACGGAGACGAGCCGTAAGGGCTTTTTTATTTGTCATCACACGAATCTCCATCCAGGAACGACTCAGTCTGGAATGTTAATCAGCCTTACCTCATGGCCGTTCCAGTTATGTGTTGCAAATTTTACCTCATAATTTTTTCCGCGCTGGTTGCAAACATATTCAGCTTTGTGTTTGGAATCAAAAAATTCAGTACATTCCGTAGTATATTTACTAATTATTGCCCAGCCTAATTTCCACCCTGGCCTCTCTGGATCATCTTTAAATGTCTCCCCACTATCAACCTTCAATACCTTTCTATCCCACCATTTTCTTGTAAGTCGCGGGCGACTCACCCCTGGATCAACTGCCTCGATATCAAACGGATAGCTACTTAGCTTTTCTTGGAGGTTCAAAAATGAACTATAGCCAGTCATATGACGCTTTGAGAAATCCATTTGATAGTTAATCTCAAGTCCAAGTAGACGCATACGCATCAAAGAATGAAAAAATCCATTCAAATTATTCGATAAATATAATTCATAGTCATTAAAGTTATAGCCAATGTAATTCCAGCCAAACATCCAATATTGAAATTCTTTATTCTGGTTTTCACAAGTCTTTACAAGTATATATTTCACTACATCTATTACCTCATTAGTATCAATAACTTCAATATAGTCATTTATCAATTGATCCTTGCGCGTTGGATGTGTAACTTCATTCCTTATTTCTTTATAATATATAAATTTTTTATAAATATCATCTCTATATATGCTCCCAATTGGAGAACTTTCCAACCATTTTTTTCTTCTCTTACCACCACAAACAGTTTCTAGTATCTCATTATCTGACGCTCCATTCTCTTTCATACTATCACGAATTTCTTGATTCAAAAACGATTCTACAGCTGTAATTCCGAAATAAAGACACGATTTTGATAATTTATTTTTCTCAAATTGTGTATCTGAAATATAATACATTGTTCCATCTTGAATCATGGCAGAAAAGCTTGTCCATGTTGGATTCACATTCCATCGCCAAGTTTCAATTGAATGATTGTTAAGTTCCGTTTGGTTTTGCATGGCTACTCCTAGACCGCACCGAGGTTATTTCCTATACAATTTGTCAGGATACTCCACTATTATCCAAACCAGTAATACCCTACAGACCAATTGCAAAATGAAGACAAGCGACGCGCTTGCCATACAGAAAACCGCTCATCTCGCAAATTTGATTAACCTTTTTGTATTTAACTCGGGTCAGCCCCAATATCTTCCCCTACCCATCACCTCAGCCCCACAAGCAGGGTCTTGCCGTCTGGCGCGAGCTTAAACACACCAAACTTAGCGCCTGTATACTGATGGGCTGTCCCTTCCTGAAAAAAGAAGGCCGTGGCGGCGGTGAGAACTTCGTAGCCGCGCAGCCTGTAGGCCAGCAGAAATTCATCGGCTTGCAGGGGGCTTCCATCATCCAGCCGCACAAATGATGCCGTGTGCGGCACTGGATCTTTGGTAATGCGCAGCACGGCAAAGCCTTCCGCGTTCCTGCTTTCATCATGTGTATTGCGGCTGTTTGCGCTCGCCGTGGGGGAACTGGCACTGCCATCCGTGCCTCCGCCGTTTATCGCCCTGTCCGAAGCTCCGGCCTCTGATGCCCCGTTTTCCGCATTCATTTGAGCAGCCTTTTGGCCCGCGCTCTGTGCGGCCCGCCGCGCAAGGGCCTTGCGAATATCGTTGTTCACCACATAACGCAGGGCCATGTAGTCGCCCATGAGCGGCGCGCGCGGGTCAACCGGGGCAAGGGCCAGCAGGATTGTTTTGCCCTCCGCCAGCACGGTTTCCATGCGGTATACGGAAAGGCCATAGCCGCCCAAAAACAAAACCAGCACCGCAAGAATATAGAGCTTACGCATGGTCTGCCTCCCGCGCCGCTGTTTTTGCCTGCCACAGCCGCAAAATCAGGGCCAGCGTCAGCAAGCCAAGGCCTGTTGCCATCAGATAGATGGACTTTTGCGAAAACGGCACAGCCAGACTGTAGTAATAAAAAACCATGTAGGCGAAGAGATACGCCAGCACAAAGCCCTGCATCACCGCGCTGCCCATCCGCCTTGCCAGCGTAAGCCCCAAAAGGGCAAGCCCCGCCCCCGGCAGATACCACGACACCGCAAACACAAGGGGCATGCCCGCCATTGTGAGCAGCCGGGCGGGCCTGCCCGCGCCTTTGCCTAGCCAGAATGCCAGCGCGGCCACAGCCAGAGCCGGGGCAAGCCCCCAATATCCCGTAGCCAGACTGGGCAAACCCATATCGCTGGCGAGGCTGTACGCCGGGGCAAGGGTGAACATCTCAAAAATCAGCACAGAAGCATAAAAGCCGTAAAACCACCCTTCCGCCACTTTGCAGCGCGCCGTGCCGCGCCACCTGTGTTCACGCAGGCAATAGCAGGCCAGCCCCGCGCAAACCAACGCCCACCACAGCGAAAGCAGCTCCACCGCGCCGCCTATTTCGGAGGCGGCAAAACCATTGCGCGCATACCCGTAAGAGAATGCAATTCCCAGCGCCACTGAGTTGCCGATCACGACCGCCGCAAGCATTGCATAGCCACTATTGCCCATGAGGATACCGAGTGCCAAAAGCACCCCCGCCAGCGCAAAACAGGCCAAACCTTCGGGCCTGATGCTGGCGCACAGGGCAATGGCAAGCCCGACAGTTCCGGCAATCACCAAGACAAAGCCAAAGTATCGGGCAAACAACTGCTGCCTTGCCAGCAGCACCCGCCCCATAAGCAGCACCGGCACAGATGCCGCAAAAACGGTCAGTTCCTCATTGGAGCTGATCCCCAGACTCTCAAAAAGCAAAAATCCAAAAAAGGCGATGAAGAAAACCGCCGCCACCCATCCGCCAAAGGCCAGCATGCCCCTGACATACCAAGGGGAGGGTTGCGCCCCCAGCCTGCCCAATGCGTCAGGCAAGGGCTGATTGAGCGGCACAAAATCGCCCGCCTGCAAGTGCGCCCACAGCGTTTGCCAGTGGTTCCCGGCAGCGGTACGGCCAAAGAGCGAAGGAAAAAAGGCCACGGTTTCGGCCTCCTGCCGGGGGGACGTCATCATGCTGCGTTGCAGGTGCAGGAGTATCTTTGCCAGCCCCGCAGTCACGCCCGTGACAAGCAAACCCCACAGCAAAAAGGTTGCCATGCTTCCGGCGCTGAAAAACAGCTCCGCTTCCGCCAGAGCGGAAAGCAGCACTGCCGCGCCCGCTGCCAGAAGGGTCGCAAGCATGAAAAGGTCGGGTTGCCGGGTGCGATACCACCACCACGAAAGAGCCGCCGTGACCAAGGCAAAACCTACAACAAAATTGGGCGAAAGCCAGAGCATCTGCCCATCCCTGAAATACAGGTCAAAAATGGTGGCGATCAGAAAAAACGTGGTGCGGGAAACCATGTCAAAAAAGAGCAGTCTGGGCATCCAGCGCGAGCAGAGCCACGCCTGCGCATGGGCCTTGTTTTTACTTTGGCTTTCATTCTGGCCTCTGCTCTGGCCTGGGGCATTATCTGGGCCATCATCCAGATTCTCTTGCAGTCTGGTTGCCGCCCTGCGGGCCATCCACTCCCAGCACGCAATGGCGCAGGCAATGGCAACAAGCCACTCCGGCACCATAAAAAACTGCCCCAAGGCATCAAGAGGCGATGAAAGGCTGCGCCCAAGCCAGAGCGCCGCAAAAATATTGGCCGAAATCCACGCGGCAAACCACAGCCCGGCCTGCCTGCCCGCCAGCGCAAGCAGCACCAGCAACGCCGTCCATACCCTGAACAGCTCCCACAGCTCGGCCCCTGTCTGGTAGGTCTGCCCAAACACCGCCAGCACCGGCCCCATGGCAATGCCGCAGGCCAGCAGCAAAACCTGCCCCAGCCGCGTATCCGGCCCCAGCAACACAGCCCCAAGGCCGCTCCCGGCCACTAGCGCACCCGTGAGCGCCATGCGCGCAAAGGGCGTCATGGCTCCCCAGTTCCAGGCAATGAAGCAGATCACGCCCGCCAGAAAAAACAGCGCCCCGCCCAGCAAAAACATCTGCCGCCAGTAGGCGAGCCAAGCCTTGCCGTCCGGCCTGAAGCCGCAAAACTCCACGGCCCGCTGCCATGCTACAGTGCTGATTACCCCGGCATCGCACAGGGTGTTGAGCGCAGTCTTGGTCAGCGGCGGCAACACTCCGCCACCGGGGGCGAGGTCTGGCGCAATATTTGGCGCATGACTGGGCGTTGCAGAAGGTTCAGAATTTTCAATTTCGGTCATGGGCAGCTTCCTAACAGTGCGCAGGGGCATAAAAATCAATGGCGGTTATCAGCGTAACGCCAGCATAACAAAACACCTTCTGGCGGAGAACATGAATATATCTCTGTAATTATATATAGATACACAGCTATACCGCCGCCTGCGCCCCCAAACGGCCGTCCTGGGGAGTTTTTTTGCACACTCTGCCCCATGCAGGGTAACTGGACGCGTATCAGGCATAACGGTATAGCTTGCCCATGATACCCCGCGCTCGCTTTATCATGCTGAATCTGTACCACATCCTGATTGACGGCCTTTTCGATTCCGTTCCGGTTGTGCTGGCATTCATGGCACTGGCCCTTGGCAGTGGAGAAACGGATGTGGGCCTTGTGGTATCTCTGGGCGCGGCCCTGAGCACTGCTGTAGGCCTTGGCACGGGCCTGTTTTCGCGCCGGTTCGGCTTTTACGGCTCTGTGGCCTTGCTTATAGATCTGGCCGGGCTTGGCTATCTGGGCGCGGCTTTTGCGGGCAGCATGATCACCGCCGGGGCGTGCTTTGTGCTGGCAATGGCGGGCTTTGCCGCATTTCATAACATTTCTTTTTCCTACATCACGGCCAATACTGAAAGGCAGAGCCTTGGCCGGGTCATGAGCGACTTTACCGCCATTGGCGATGTGGGGCGTATCCCGCTGGTGTCTTTTGCCGCCTTTGCTGCGGCCTACTCTGTGGGAACCATGCCGGGCTGGCGGGCAGTCTGCCTGGTCTATGGCGTGCTGGCCCTGTGCGCCGCCCTGTGGCTCTTTTACACTGCCGTAAAAAAATCCCCAGCGGCAGACGCCGGTACGCAACCGGGCAAATCCGCTTCCGATCCAGTGCCCGGCGCTGAGGCCAACCCTCCCGCGCGCCCGAGGCGCAATCCTTTTGCCGGGTTCAGCATACTGAAAAACCGGGATGTCTTTCTGGCCATGCTTGCCAGCATGCTCAATGCCTTCAGCAACGACAGAATTTTTACTTTTCTGCCCCTGCTGCTGGTGGCAAAAGGCATAGACACCAAAACCATCGGATCGTTCGCTCTTGGCTTCTCCCTCGGTTCCTTTGTGGGCAAGATGGCCTGCGGACGCCTGATAGATATTTTCGGCACCCGAAAAATATTTGTTATCGCAGGCATTATCCTTGCCCTGCTGCTTTGCGCTCTGCTCCAGTCAAGCAATCTCATACTGACGGTGATTATATCCCTGGCCATCGGCATTGTGACCAAGGGGACCGTGCCCGTCATACAGACCATCATTACGGAGCCGGTACGCGGCGCAACCGTCTACGACGCCATTTTTTCGCTCAATTCCTTCGGGCGCGGCATAATCAACATGCTGACGCCAGTGCTGTTTGGCGGCATTGCCTCCATGTGGAGCATGGAGGCCGTCTATCTGCTCATGGCAGCGGTCGCCGCGCTGGGCATAGTACCTGTTCTGCTTATGAGCCGAGGCCGCGCCGCCGCCGAGTGAGCAGCACCACCGTCTGCACGCCCCGATAAAAGCGAAAGCGCCCATGAAATCATGGGCGCTTTATTTTTGCGGTGCGTCAGGTGCTGACCGCAATCGGCCTAGAACTGATACACAAAGGTTACTGCTGTATTCCAGGCATCGGCGCTGCGGTCGCTCTTGCCGTTCATCTTGCTGTTGCCCCACACAGAGGCGCTCTTGTCGAGGAAGAGCGCGTCATAGTTGGTTTCCACATAGATGGTGAAGTTGTCGTACATCTTGTACTTGGTGCTCAGGCCAAATTCCACAAGGCTGTCGTTGCGGGTCAGGTACAGACCCTCGCGCCCGGGAACAGTGCCGTCGTTGGGGGCCATCCAGCTTCCATTGGCGTTTTTGATCTTTTTCAGGATCGCCGGATCGTTGGTGCCGCCCATGTAGTTGATGCGGAAGGTATGGCTGAGGTTGTCGATAAAGCTCATATCCTTGAGCCGCGCGCCAATGCCCCAGGTGCCTGTCATGGATTTGCCCACGATGCTGTCGCGGCCCACAATGGGGTCGCCATGGAAGGCGAATTCCGAAAAATCATTGGGGTTGTTGGGGTGGATGTTGGGCATGCGCTCGGAGCCGTTGCCCAGGTTGTCGTCATCGCCCGAAGTATACCAGCCGTAGAGACCAGGGGTGCTCCAGTCCAGCTTGTATTCGAGCAGCAGGAAGGCCAGCCAGCCAGCGCGGTTCATGGCGGCATCGTCATACTGCACGGAGCCGTAAACAACATCCCACGACACGCGGAAAGGATCAAACAACGTCACCTGACCGGGCAGGCCCATCCACATGGCATTGCCGTATTCACTGAGCTTGCTCTTGTGGAAGCCGCCGTACAGGGGCAGCAGACCGGCCTTGGGGCCACCGGCAGAGGCTACGCTGGTGTAGCTGGTGATCTGGGAATTTTTGACGTTGTTGTAGTTGATGGCCGGGCCAATGCCCATATACATGCCCCAAGGCGTGAGGTTTACGCCGTCAAACGTCAGGGGCAGGGTCAGGCCCACGGCATCCATGTTGTCCATGTAGCCGGGGCTGCGGTTGGTTGCATCAGTGGTATTGTCGTTGAAGAGGCGCGCCCAGAAGGCGGTCACGCCCACGTTTTCATTAAAGGCGTAGGAGGCGGTGATGCCCGCCGCGTCATCGGCCAGCACCTGGCTGTTGTTGATGTAGTCGGGCAGCTGCATGGGCTGAATACCCATGCGCACCTTGAGGGCAGTCTGCGGCACTGTCCAGTCGAGAAAAGCGTTCTTGACCTTGACCCAGTTGCCGTCCGCGCCCAGCGAGCCGCCGCTGTTGCTGGCGCCCCAGTATTGCATCATGCCGCGATTGTAGCCGCCAAGCTCAAAATGCACCGTGCCGGAAAGATTTTCAGAAGCCTTGGCGTCCAGTTGCAGGCGAACCTGCTGGGCGGCTTCAAATTCGTCTTCACCTGTGCTGTAGCCCGTTTTGTTCCCGCCCTCGGTAAAATTGCCGTGCTGGCCGTAGCTGAAATTATAAGCCCAGCGGCCCTTGGCCGAAAAATCAATGGCGCTTGCTCCCCCGGGCACTGCGCACAACATCCCGGCCACTAAAAGTAACACTGCAATTTTTTTCATCCCCGGCTCCCTCTTCGTTTCCTGGTTCAGTAACTCAATGACCAAATCAACAGCATTCCAAAATCCGCACACATAGGGGGGTCGCCATTCCTAACTCCGCAGGTGATATTTTTCCACACTATTTTTTACTTGGCCGTGGAACGTATAGGCCTGGCGTGCTAGAGCCGTGCGGTTTCTGTGGATATTTTGCAAAATGTTGTCATCTGCGGCAGCACCGCCAAATCTGGTGGAAACACCCACTTTCTGCGCGCTTACCGCCATTTGCGGCACCACAACTCACCTGATATGATAGTATGGCGGGCAAGCCTACGCCTGCCGCAACTGTGCCGCACACTCACAGGCGGAGCCCTCCACGGGCCGCCGCCACAATCCGGTCTGCCCGCCAGCATGACCGCCCTCATCGGTTTGCCATGCTGCACGCCATCAGAAATTCCAGCCTGTTCGTCAAGCTTGTGGTCATGGTCAGCCTTGCGCTCTGCCCGCCCATGCTGCTCGGGCACCTGGCTGGCTCCTACTTTATCAGCAAGTACGGCTACGAAGATGCGGAAAACACCGTTTCGAGCGTGGCGCAGCTTGCGGCGGAATCGCCACTGGTGGTGGAGGCCATGCGCACCCGCCAGCCCGAGGCGTACAGGCAGATGACCGCCTTTCTTGAAACGCTCACCCGGGCTTCGGACGTAAAATTTATCGTGCTGATTGATATGCAGGGTATTCGCCTTTTTCACCCCGACTCTGCAAAAATCGGTCAGCACTTCATGGGCGGTGACGAAGGCAAGGCCCTTGAAGGGCAGTCCTACCTTTCATCGGCGCGCGGCACATTCGGATTTTCGCTGCGGGCGTTCCGGCCCATTTTTGACGCGCAGGGCAATCAGCTGGGCGCGGCTTCCGCAGGGATTTTGTCCAGCGATATCGAGGCTGGCGTGGCGCGCCTGACCGGGCCTCTGGGCTGGCTGCTGGCACTCTCGCTGGTTATCGGCATCGTGCTGGCGGTGCTGCTTTCGCGCACCATCAAAAAAATTCTTTTCGGGCTGGAACCGCACCAGATCGCCCGGCTGCTTGAAGAACGCAACGCCATACTGCGCACCACCCGCGAGGGCATTATAGCCGTGAACAGAGACGGCACTCTGGTGCTCGTCAACGAAATGGCCGAAAAAATCCTGCGCTCGGCGGGCGTTTTCGGCCCGCTGGAGGGCCAGCCAGTGCAGAGCGCCATCCCCGGCACCCGTCTAGATGCCGTGGTCAGGGAGGGCAAGCCGGAATACGACCAGGAGCAAAATATCAACAACAGCGTGGTGCTGACCAACCGCGTGCCCATTCTGGTGCAGGGAGAAATAATCGGCGCAGTGGCTACCTTCCGCGACATGACGGACGTGCGCGCCCAGGCCGAGCGCCTTACCGGCCTCAGCAATTATGTTGAAGCGCTGCGCTCGCGCTCGCACGAATACCTCAACAAGCTGCACGTCATTTCCGGCCTGCTGCGCAATGGCCGCCACGCGGAGCTTGATGCCTACCTCGAGCAGATCATAGGCAGCAAAAAACTGGAAACCTCCGCCATTGCCGCCTTGGTCAAGGATCCCATTGTTGCGGGCTTTCTGGAGAGCAAATACAGCCGCGCCCATGAAATGGGCGTGACGCTGGTGATTGAGGGGCGCGGCGTGATCCCCCCGCTTTCGCCCAAGGGATCGCACGCCTTGGTCACAGTGGTGGGCAACCTCATTGACAATGCCTTTGAAGCCACCATCTACGCTGTAGAAAAAAGGATCACCCTGACTATCAAAAATATCCCGGCTCAAACGGGCGGGGCTGACGAGCTTGTTATCAGCGTGTCCGACACCGGACGCGGCATTTCCGATGAACATCTGGAAAAAATCTTCACCAAGGGCTTTTCCACCAAGGGGTCAAACAGGGGCATCGGGCTTTACATGCTGCTGCTTACGCTGGAAGAAATGGACGGCTCTGTGGAAATCGACGCAAAACCGGGGCACGGCACGGTCTTTACCGTGCGTGTTCCTGTGGCTGCGCTGGCGCAAGGAGAACAGGAATGATCCGCGTGCTCATCGTTGAAGACGACCCCATGGTGGCAGATTTGGCGGCAATGTATCTTGAGGGAATAGAGGGCTTTTGCCTTGAAGGCAGGGCCAGCTCTGGCGAGGCCGCGCTGGAACTGCTGCGCGCTGGAGAGATTGATCTGGTGCTGCTCGACATGTTCATGCCCGGCATGACCGGTATGGAACTGTTGCGCATCATCAAGACCAGTTTTTTCAATACAGACGTCATCATGATAACCGCCGCGCAGAACAGCGACGACATTCTCAATGCCCTGCGCATGGGCGTTGCAGATTACATCGTCAAGCCCTTCACGGTTGAGAGGTTCCGCACCGCCCTTGAGCAACTGCGCGAAAAACGCCAGCTACTCACATCGCCCGAGGTGCCCATCACACAAGAGATGCTGGACAAGCGCATCTTTATTAAAAAATCTGGCCAGCCTCCGGCAGATACTCCAAAGGGCATAGACGCCACCACCCTGCAAAACATCATACAGGTGCTGCAAGGCTGTTCCGGCCCGTTCAGCCTCAAGGATATTGAGCCGCTGACGGGCATTTCGCGCATATCGTTGAAAAAATATTTCGACTACCTTGCGGCGGCAGACCGCCTGGGCAGTGAAAAAGACTACGGCGGTCACGGCAGGCCCGTGACCAGATATCACTGGAAAGGCTGAAGTGCAGACGTACCGGCGGTTGGCCTAACCAAGCGCCCGCCATGCGATGAACAGACCTATGGCCATGCAAAGCCCGCTGACCATGCGCTTGAGCAGGCTCACTGGCACACGGTGGGCAATGTGCGCGCCCACGGCTATGCCCACAAGCTCGCAGGCCGTGACCCACCAGACCGTGGAATAGGAAATGAAGCCGTTGCTCATGTTGCTTGCAGAGCCGGAAACAGAAATTACCATCTGCAAAACCTGGCTTGTGGCAATGCACTGCAAGGGCGCGTAGCTGAACAGCAGCATGACCGGCACGGAAATGATGCCCCCGCCAGCCCCCGTCATGCCGCACAAAAAACCCGTAAAAATGCCAATGCCAAAGAGCAGCGCCGTATTGCCCCTGGGGCTGAGCCGCTGTGCCATACCCGTGCCCTTGCGCACAGGAAGCATGGAATACAGGCTGGAAAAGATTATCAGGCAGGCCAACAAAATATTAAGCCCGCGCGCCGGAACATACGCCCCCACATACGCCCCCGCATAACCCGACAAAAAGCTGCCCGCCACTACGGGCAGGGTAACCCGCCAGTCAATGGTGCCGTAGCGCTGATAGCTCGCCGTTGCCACAATGCCCGCAAACAGAAAGCTGAACAGTGCCGTTGCCATGGCCTCATGCGTGCCAAGCCCGCCGAAAAACATGATGGCCGGGATCAGCAGCACGCCGCCCACCCCTGTTGCGCCAATAAGCGCGCCCACCAGCAATGACGAAACCGCAAGCGCCGCAAGCATAAAGGCTCCCATAACAGACGCCGGACAATAACGCGAAGCCTGTCCGACCAGTATCAGTCTGGCCCAATAACAGCCCGGCCCGGCGTGACGCAGCACACGCCCAAGCCGGGCTGAGAACGGGGGCGGGCTGGCATTAGCCCGGCCCCCGGCAGGAGGAGAGGGTTTCTCCAAATGGGGTCTGGCAGCACGCCAGGCGGTCAGCCCTCCACGTGCCAACCAACCTGCACAGCAAAACTGCCGCAGCAGCGGCCAGACTCCAAAGTTATCAAAGGATCAGGTTGTTACGCCCGATCCAGCCCCAGCACACGGCGGGCATTTTCATACATGACTTTGCGCCGGGTTTCTTCAGTGAGGTCAAAGTGGGTATAGGCATCAAGGGCGTCAGCAAGCTCCACAAAGGGATGGGCGCTGGCAAAAAGCACCTTGTCGGGAATGAGGTCGTTCATGGCGCGCACGTACACGTCAACCATGGGGGCGCGCTCGTATTCCGAAATATCCATGTACACGTTGGCATTGCGAAGGCAGGTGTACACGGCCTCGTTCACGTAGGGATATGCGCCGTGGCTCATGATGAGCGTAAGCTCGGGGAAGTCGCGGGCAACCTTGTCCACATCGCGGGGGTCGGCGTATTCCAGAATGGCCCCGGGCACCTGCGGCGGCGGGGCCATGGTGATGAACACGGGGATGTTCAGCTCGCAGCACTTTGAGTACAGGGGGTAGAACCTGGCTTCAGAGGCAGGGATATGGGCAAGATAAGGGTCGATGGCAATACCCTTCATGCCGTATTCAGCCACAACCTGTTCAATCTCGCGCACCGCCGCCATTTTCTTGTGCGGGTCAATGCCCCAGAAGCCCACAAACTTGTTGGGATAGGCCCGGCAGAATTCAAGCACACTGCCGTTATTGGCCGGGAAACCGTAGGTCGTTTCGCAGTCGCGGCCTGTGATGACGCCAAGGTCTACGCCAAGCCGATCAAGGTCGGCCACAATTTCTTCAAGAGGCTGCGACTTGCGGGCATCAAAACCAATGGCCTTGCAGGCAGCCTTGAACATGGAGCTGTTCTTGATGCCGTTGATGATCTCCGGCGTATTGGGACGAAAACGAAAATCAATGGTATTCATTGTGCAGTTCTCCTGAACTGGCTACAGAGTTCAACAACCCTGGTGCGTTATTTGCCGCCTACAAGGCAAAGGGGCACTTCGGGAATATAGGTGCAGATGAGCAGCACGATCACCATGAGGCCAATCATGGGCAGGGCCATCCCTGCTATCTTTTCCAGTTTGGCCTTGGCAACGCCGCTGGCAACAAACAGATTGACGCCCACTGGCGGTGTGATGAAGCCAATGGCAAGGTTTACGACGATGATGACGCCGAAATGCAGGGGCGACACGCCAACACCAGTGACAACAGGCAACAGTATGGGCGTGAGGATGACAATGGCGGCCAGAGCCTCCATGAAGGTGCCCACAATAAGCAGAAGGACATTGATAAGCAGCAGGATGACGATCTTGCTGTTTGTGAAGCCCAGGATGGCGCGGGCAATGGTGCCGGGCACATCCTCAATGGTCATGATGTTGCCAAAAAGCGTGGCCATCGCCATAAGTACAATGATAATGGCCGAAGTTTCGCACGATTCAACGCATGAGGCGAAAAACGTCTTGATATCCATTTCACGGTAGAGAAAAAGCCCCACGATCATTCCGTAAAAAGCGGCGATGGCTGCGGCCTCGGTGGGCGTCATGACGCCGCCGTAAATGCCGCCAAGCACGATTACAGGCACCATGAGCGCCCATTTTGCTTCCCAGGAGGCCTTGCCCAGGGTGTGCAGGTTGCGCACCTTGTTTTCGCCGCGCCAGCCCTGCTTGCGTGAATAGAAGTAGCAATAGCCCATGAGCACAAAGCCCGTCATGATACCCGGCACGATGCCGCTCATGAACAGATCGCCGATGGAAACCTGGGCGGATACGCCGTAGACCACAAAGGGGTTGCTTGGCGGAATCATCACGCCCACGCAGCCAGCAGCAGCCACCAGGGCGGCAGAAAAATACTTGTCGTACCCACGTTCAATCATGGCAGGGATGGTCAACGCGCCAATGGCCGCCACCGTGGCCGGGCCGGAACCGCTGATGGCCCCAAAGAACATGCAGGTCACAATGGCCGTAAGGCCCATGCCGCCATACAGACCGCCCACTATCTCGTCCGCAAGGCTGAGCAGACGCCGCGAAAGGCCGCCAGCGCCCATGAATACGCCTGCAGCGATAAAGAATGGGATGGCCATGATGGGGAAGCTGTCGATGGACGTAAACGACACCTGGGCCATGTACTCAATAGGCAGGGTGTCTGCGCTTATGATGGTGGCGAGGGTGGAAAGCCCCAGCGAAATGGCAATGGGCACGCCAATGGCGCACAAAACCACAAAGTATCCAAAAAGTGCCGTCAGAGGCTCAATATAATCAAAGATAAAACAGGGAGAAGCAACGAGCGCTGTCAGGGCCAGACCAATGAGTGTATCAAGCGCGCCGCACTCCTTCACCTGGCCGTAGAGCGACTGCAAAAGCCGCAGACACATGAGGCCGAAGCCCAGCGGCAGAATGAGGTACGGCACAAGATAGGGCATGCCCAGAGCTGTTGTGTACTGGGGAAATGTCAGCAACCGTTCTATCTGCCCCCAGCCGAACCATGCAATGGTGGCTGTAAGGCATAAAAACAGCGTTTCAACCGTTATCCAACTAATGCGCTGCCAGCGGGGAGGCAGGTGGTCATACAGCATGTCCACGCGAATGGACGAGCGCTTTCTGATAGCCACAGAAACGGCCAGATAGGAAATCCAGATAAAAATATACCGCGAAAGCTCTTCAGTCCATACAGCCGCACCGGCACGTTCAATGAACTGGGTAATGATGTAGCGGTAAATAACCTGCCAGGTAATGAATAAAATAATGCTGATCAGGCCAGCGACCATGAAAATGCTTTCAAAATTCTGGTTCAGCCAGCGCAGAGGACTGTTTTTTGCTTCTGTGGCGTTCATGCTTTTCCCCGTCGGTGAGTGCTCATTCTTGTTGGGGGGCCTGCCAACGAAGCTGGCGACCCCCCGACAATAACTACTTTTGCGTTGCGGCGATCAGTTCCAGCAACTCAGCAGGAATTTCCTTGGCAAACTTTTCGCGCACAGGAGCGGTCTTCTTTTTCAGTTCGCCACGTTGCTCGGGAGTGAGCATGTGGATGGTGATGCCCCGGTCGCGGAAGGCCTGCCAGGCCAGCTTTTCAAGCTTCACGGTCTCTGCGCGCTGCCATACCAGAGCTTCGTGAGCCGCTTCGGCGATGATCTTCTGCTGTTCGGAGGTGAGGCTGTCCCACTTCTTTTTGTTCATCAACAGCACATGCATGGAGTAGTTGTGCTGAGAATCCATGGCGTACTTGAGCACTTCAGTGTGCTTGGCATCGTTGAGAAGGGAGAAAGTGTTGCCCTCGGCGTCAACAGTGCCCTGCTGGAGCGCAGTGTAGGTTTCACCCCAGGCCACAGGGGCGGGGTTCATGCCCAGTTCGGTGGCCACGGCCACTTCCACGGGGGAATCCGTGGTGCGCACCTTGAGGTTCATGAGATCCTGCACGCTGTTCAGGGGCTTTTTGGCGGAAACAAAGTTGCGGTAGCCGTATTCGCTGAACATGATGGTCTTGAGGCCGATACCGCCTGCAACCTTGTCCAGAGCCTTGCCAAGATCGCCTTCGTCCAGGGCCTTGTAGAGCTTGTCCTGATTTTGGGGGTCAGTCACATAGGGCAGATCAATGGCCATAAAGGCCTTGGAAAAACTGGCAAGGTTGGGCGAAGAGCTTGAAGACATATCAAGCGTGCCAGCCTGAGCGGCTTCTGTGGTCACGCGGTCGCTGCCAAGCTGGCAGTTGCCGAAAATCTGGATGCGGATTTTTTTGTTGCTTTTCTGCTCAACAAGTTCCTTAAACTTTTCGTACCCTACGGTCACATTATTGCCCGGAGCCATGGGGTGCCCAAGCCTCAGGGTCAGCGGCTTTTCAGCAAAGGCATCTTGCGAAAAAAGGCTCATGCCGAGGCAGGCTGTAGCCGCAAGAGCGGTTGCAAAAAATAGTTTACGCATGTTTCTCCTCACTCTCTGTAGGGGGTTGTAAAACATAAACCAGGACGGCCTCATCAAAGGCCTCCGCTTTGTGATTTTTTTGTTTTGCACAATGCGTGCCACTAAAAATCAGGATTCAGAAGCGTATTTATCAAATTTTAACTTATTTTACAGATGGTTAATAATAAATAATTTGCTCAGCTAACCAGCGCACGATTATTGTTGTCGCAAATACGCATCTATTGATACCCGCTACCGACAACAGTTTTGAACACATTGTGAAATATCTTTCATATAAGATTTTCGCAATTTTGAGACCCTCTGGCAAACCGCAATTCGTCAGCTTGTCGCAAAATTGCGTCGCAGTCCTGTGCCAGTTTATCAAAAAACAATCCTGACTGATGCAATCATGCATCATCCCTTCCCTTGCAGGTGCCATCTGAGCTCCAGTAAATTCATATTTTTAAAAAAATAAAATTATTTCAAATGATTATAAAATTTGGCACACCCCATGCACATAGGGGGCAAACGAGGATTGCCACAACCTTTCGGCGTTCTCCGCGCGGCGGCTGCCATTGTCCCGCGCGCCACATATTCATATTTCAGGAGTATCGTGATGAGCACCACCACTTGCGAATGCCGGTCCCCCCAGGAACAGCGTTTGTACGACAAGATCGAGGGCAGGGAAGACAAGTTCCGCAAAACCCACACCCGCGTTTTCAAGCTGCTGGAGCGCTTTGAGGGCCAGAAGCCGCGCATCGACATTGAACGCGCACTGTACTTCACCCAGTCCATGCAGGAAACAGACGGTCAGCCTTTGGTGCTGCGCTGGGCAAAGGCCCTCATGCACATTGCGAAAAACATGACCGTCTACGTGCAGGACGATCAGCTGCTGCTTGGCCGCGCCGGTTGCGATGGCCGTTACGGCATCCTGTATCCCGAACTGGACGGCGACTTTCTGGACATCGCCGTGCGTGATCTGCCTACCCGCAAGACCTCGCCCGCCACGATCACGCCTGAAGACGCCAAGCGCGTTATTGAAGAAATTGCGCCGTACTGGAAGGGCAAGACCTACCATGAGGCCCTTAACGCAGCCCTGCCAGCCGAGATCCACAAACTGACCTATGACGACCCCATGGGGCTTATCTCGCGCTTTATCGTCAACGAGACTTCGTCCTTCCGTTCGTCCATCCAGTGGGTGCACGACTATGAAAAGATTCTGAAGCGCGGCTTTAACAGCATCAAGAAGGAAGCCCAGGACAAGCTGGACGCCCTTGATCCCCTGAGCTGCAAGGACGCCTGCGAAAAACGCCCCTTCCTTGAAGCCATCGTCATCGTGTGCGACGCCATCGTGCTGTGGGCCAAGCGCCACGCCGTGCTTGCCCGCGAAATGGCCGCCAAGGAATCCGACCCCACCCGCAAGGCCGAACTGCTGCGCATGGCCGACAATGCCGACCACGTGCCCGGCGAACCCGCCCGCGACTTCTGGGAAGCCTGCCAGAGCCAGTGGTTCACCCAGATGTTCTCGCGCATTGAACAGAAGACCGGCACCACGATCTCCAATGGTCGCATGGACCAGTACTTCTTCCCCTTCTACGCAAAAGACCGCGCCGAAGGCAAAATCACTGATGCCCAGGCCACGGAACTGCTGGAATGCATGTGGGTGGGCATGGCCGAGTTCATCGACATGTACATTTCGCCCACCGGCGGCGCTTTCAACGAAGGTTACGCCCACTGGGAAGCCGTGACTGTTGGCGGCCAGACCACCGACGGCCGCGATGCCAGCAACGCGCTGACCTACCTGATCCTCAAGTCCAAGCGCGAGTTCCCGCTGCACTACCCCGACCTCGCGGCCCGCATCCACTCCCGCGCGCCCGAACGTTACCTGTGGGACGTGGCCGAAACCATCAAGTACGGCTCCGGTTTCCCCAAGCTCATCAATGACGAGGAAATCGTGCCCCTCTACGTTTCCAAGGGCGCGACCTTCGAGGAAGCCCTGGACTACGCGGTTTCCGGCTGCACCGAAGCCCGCATGCCCAACCGCGACACATATACATCGGGCGGCGCGTACATCAACTTTGCCGCTGCCGTGGAAATGGTGCTGCGCAATGGCCGCATGAAGAAATACGGCGACCAGCTTCTGGGCGTTGAAACTGGCGACCCGCGCAACTTCAAGACCTGGGATGAATTCTGGAATGCCTACGTACAGCAGCACCTGCTGTTCCTCAAGGCAGCCTTTACCCAGCAGTACATCATCAACAAACTGCGCGCCCAGCACTTTGCCCAGCCCATGGGTTCAGCCATGCACGACCTGTGCATGAAGCACTGCATCGACCTGCATCAGGAACAGATCCCTGAAGGCATCAACCTGGGCTACTTTGAGTACATGGGCCTTGGCACGGTTGTGGACTCTCTCGCCGCCGTGAAAAAGCTGGTGTTTGAAGAAAAGAAACTGAGCATGGACAAGCTGCTGGCCGCCATTGACGCCAATTTTGAGGGCTACGATGATGTGCGTGCCATGCTGCGTTCCGCCCCCTGCTACGGCAACAACGACGAATACGCCGACGCCATTGGCCGCGAAATCGACAAAATTTCCGTGGAATACGGCGGCAAGTACTCCATGAAGGAACTGGGCATACACAACGATGTGCGCTACGTGCCCTTCACCTCGCACGTGCCCTTCGGCAAGGTGGTTTCCGCCACGCCCAATGGCCGTACGGACGGCTTCCCGCTTTCCGACGGCTCTTCGGCCTCGCACGGCGCGGACGTCAACGGCCCCACCGCCGTACTGCTCTCCAACTACCAGACCAAGAACATGGGCATGCGCGACCGCGCCGCCCGCATGCTGAACATCAAGTTCACGCCCAAGTGCGTGGAAGGCGAACAGGGTACCGAAAAGCTGGTGTCCTTTATCCGCACCTTCTGCGACCTCAAGCTCTGGCATGTGCAGTTCAACGTGGTGAACAAGCAGACTCTGGTGGCCGCGCAGAAAGACCCGCAGAAGTACCGCAACCTCATTGTGCGCATTGCAGGCTACAGCGCCTACTTTGTGGACCTGTCGCCCGACCTGCAGAACGACCTGATTGCCCGTACTGAACACGACGTGATGTAATATTCAACCGCGCGGCAGCCTCAGCATCCGGGCTGCCGCGCTTTTTTCATAAAGGAAGGGTTTATGTGCCTGGAAGACAGCCAACAGCGGGGCATGGTTTTTAACATACAGAAATATTCGGTTCATGACGGCCCCGGCATAAGAACCATTGTCTTTCTCAAGGGCTGCGCCCTTTCCTGCCGCTGGTGCAGCAACCCCGAATCGCAAAAACGCGAACCGGAGCTGGCATTCAATGCCGGGCGCTGCCTGGGCGTTTCCAAGTGCGGACACTGTATTGTGGCCTGTCCGCACGGCTCCATCACCTTGGGTGATGACGACAAGCTGAACATAGACCGCAGCCGTTGCGCCGCGTGTGATTTGCCCTGCGCCGCTGCCTGCCCGGCTCAGGGTTTGCTGGTTTATGGCAAAGAGCGTACAGTGGATGATGTGCTGAATGTAGTAGAACAGGATATGGCTTTCTATGCCCGCTCTGGCGGTGGCCTGACCCTTTCGGGCGGCGAACCCCTGTTGCAGGGTGAATTTGCCGTGGCTTTGCTCCGCGAGGCCCGCACCCGGCGCATCAAGACCGCGGTTGAAACCTGCGGTATGGTCTCGCCCGATACCATCCGCGAGGCCGCGCCATATCTCAATTACGTGCTGTTCGATATCAAGCATATGGACAGCGCCGTGCACGAGGAGCAGACAGGCCTGCCCAACAAGCGTATCCTCGAAAATTTTCGCATTCTGGCAGAAGAATTTCCCGATCTGCCCATACTGGCACGCACACCGATCATTCCCGGCTTTAACGACAGCGAAGAAGCCATTGCCACCATTGCCGGATTCCTCAAGCCTTTTGAGCGGGTGGAATACGAAATGCTGCCCTACCACCGCCTTGGTACGCAGAAATACCAGTTTCTCGACAGACCCGCGCCCATGGGTGACGTAAAGCTGGAAACAGAGCACATGAACAGGCTTCAGGCTGTGGCGCAGGCCATCTTGGGCAATCGACTCCGCGTACCGCACTGATAACCACTTACCCCCCGATTGACCTATGGCATGCAGATCTTCCGAGCTTCTTTCAAAACATGTGGAGCGCATACTCGACGCCCTGCCTGAAGGCGTCTTTATAAGTGATGCCGCTGGCACCAGCCTGCAGGTTAACCGCATGTACGAGCAGCTGACCGGGCTGACCCAGGAACAGATACGCGGCAAAAATGTGCGCGATCTGGTACAGGAAGGCACGTTTGACTGCATCCTGAACCCGGAAATAGTGCGCACGGGCAGGCCCACCACCCATGTGCAGCAGCTCAAAAACGGTAAAAAGCTTGTGCTTACGGGCTTTCCCGTTTTTGATGCCAAGGGGGATCTGTGTCTGGTGGTCACGTTTGCGCGCGATGTCACCCTGCTCGCCCAGTTGCAGACCCAGGTGGCCGGGCAGTGCAAGCTTATTGACCAGATCAACGACCAGTTGGCCTACATTGCGCAGGGCGCGTCAAAATCGCGCGAACCTGTGTATGCCAGCCGGGCCATGGGCGACGTGGTTTCCCTGCTGCGCCGCTTTGCGGACACGGACGCGACCGTGCTTATTCTTGGAGAAACCGGCGCGGGCAAGGACGTGTTTGCCCGCTACACCCACTCCCAGTCGGCCCGCAACGATAAAATCCTGCTCAAGGTAGACTGCGGCGGCATTTCAGAATCTCTCACGGAATCCGAGCTGTTCGGCTACATGCCGGGGGCGTTCACGGGCGCTTCCAACAAGGGCAAGGCCGGGTATTTTGAAATTGCCGATGGCAGCACGATTTTTCTGGACGAAGTGGGCGAGTTGCCGCTTTCCATGCAGACGCGGCTCTTGCGCGTGCTCCAGGACGGAGAAATCATGCGGGTGGGCGCTTCCAGCCCGCGCAAGGTGGACGTGCGCATCATTGCCGCCACCAACCGCGATCTGGCCGAAAGCGTGGAGGCCGGGACATTCCGCCGCGACCTGTACTACCGCCTCAATGTGGCCACGGTGCGCATTCCGCCCCTGCGCGAAAGGCAGGAAGACGTGCGCCCCCTGGCAGAACATTACCTCGCCCAGTACACTGCCAAATACCACAAGGCCATGGCCTTTATGGACGTGACCCTGGACATCATGACGGCCTATTCCTGGCCTGGCAACGTGCGCGAGCTGCAAAACCTTGTGCACAGTCTGGTCATCACGCTCAGCGGACCGCTGATTTCCCCGCGCGACCTGCCGCCGCAGATATCCGGCGCACCCCGCGAAGCCTCGTGCTATAGCGAAGACATCCTCGCCGCCCGCCGCCCCCTGCGCGACATCATGGCTGAAATGGAGCGGGATTTTCTGCTCAAGGCCATTGAAGTGCACGGCTCTGTGCAGCGCGTGGCGGAACTGTTCCAGATCAACCGCAGTACGGTGTTCCGCAAGTTGCAGGGCGCACGGCGGATTGACTGATGCGTGTGGGCGTCAGGGCTGACAACGCGACAGTCAAGACGCATGCTTCCCCCTTGGTGGTGGGTGCCTTGACGACCTTGGTCATGATTCTCTTTGCCGCCAATTCCCTGCTCTGCCGCTTTGCGCTTGCCGAAGGGCAAAACGCTCATCCCCTGAATCCCTCTGTATATACAGCCTTGAGGGCCATTTCTGCCGCCGCCATGCTCTGGCTGCTCCAGATGCGGCGCGGCGGCAATCCGCTGCGTGCTGGCAGCTGGGGCGCGGCGCTGGCGCTGTTTGGCTATATGGCCTGCTTTTCCTGGGCCTACGTGCGACTGTCTGCCGGAGCGGGCGCTCTGGTTATTGCCGTGGCCGTGCAGGCCGGCATGCTTGTGGCCGGGCTGCGGCTGGGGCAGCGCCCCGGCAAGGCGCAAAGTCTGGGCATAGGGTTTGCCATGGCAGGGCTTGTCTATCTGCTGCTTCCGGGTCTTGATGCGCCGCCAGCTGGCGCGGCTACGGTGATTTTCTGCTCTGGCCTGTGCTGGGCGGCCTATACAATTTACGGCAGGGGCGGCGACAATGCCGTTGCGGCCACGGCTAGCAATTTTATCCGCTGCGTGCCGCTGGCTGTCGTGCTGCTGGCTTGGGCTACGGCCTTTGACCAGGCTGGCCTGCCCACCGCATGGCCATGGGCAGGCGTTGCCTGCGCCCTTGCTGCCGGAGCTCTGGCTTCAGCTCTTGGCTATGTGCTCTGGTATGCTGTTTTGCGCTGGCTCAGCGTGCCCTCTGCCGCTGTGGTGCAGTTGAGCGTACCGCTCATCACCGCCCTTGGCGGCGCCATGCTCATGAAGGAAGCTCTGGGCCTGCGGCTGCTGGTGAGCGCCCTTGCCATTCTGGGCGGCATTTTCTGCGCAACGGTCCTTCCCCATCTGCTACGAAGGCCCTAGGCAAGCCAGCATTGCGCCTGCTCCATCTCCAAGTATGGCTGGATAAAAAACCGCTGCCGCAAAGCTTTGCTAAACGCTACTTCGCGGATGCGGACAGCAGATTGGCCAGGATGACTTCCATCACACGGTAAAAAGCTTCAAGGTCTGCATCGGGTATGCCCGTCAGGGCTTCAGTGCGCAGTTGGTTGCCAATATTCAGGATATCTGTGATGACGTTGTCAGCCTTGGGGGTCAGGCAAATGCGTCTGGCGCGTCTGTCGCCCTCCACACCCACACGTTCCACAAGGCCCATGCGTTCAAGGCCGTCCAGTACCCGCACCAGGGTGGGGCCTTCCACGCCCACAGAAACGGCCAGATCCTTTTGCAGGGCCTTGCCGTTCATCCGCGACAGGTGCATGAGCACCAGCCAGCGCGCCTGGGTCAGCCCCAGGTGGGAAAGACGCTCGTCAAGCTTGGTACGCCATGTGCGGGAGGTGCGGTTGATGATTATACCAACAAGGTCTCTGGTAGAAGCGCTCATTGTAATGCCCCCATTGTGTGCGTTGCCAGCTTGCAGTTGATACGTGCTTGCCGTCTGCATGGTGCCAAATTCAAACTATTTTTGGCGCCAGATATTATGCACTGCCACATCCAAACGTCTCGTGCAAGTCAGAAAAATTTTCAGAAGCACACTTCAGCCCGCAGAATCAGACCCCGCGCAGAGGATCACCCTGCCAAGCAGATATGCAACACGCTGCGGGAGAACATGTGGGCAAATAGAAAGTATGGGGAAAAGCCCGAAAAATAAAGTAAATAAAATATACAAAAATCAATATAAAAACAAAGTTACCTGACGATGATTAAAACCATCCCCCTGTGCCGCGTCAACTAAAATAGACAGTCCAGAAATATGCGATCGCCAATGCCCTGAATGAATGCGTCAATGTGCACCAGAGCCAGCCGACGTTCCAGAGCCCCGCGTTCGTGTCTGCACCCGCAGAGCATGTCTTCAAGTTCCGTCACATCCCGAACGCCAAAATAATCGCCGAACAGACGAATATCGGCGATTATGCCGTCACGCACATCCATATGTACGTCAAGCACACCGCCAGGGGTCTTTGTGCTGCGCTCAAAGACGTAGTTGGGTGAATAGCCAAAATTCCAGTACCAGGAGCGGTAGCGTTCTTCTGCCAGAGCCTCGATGGCGGTTATTTCCTCCGCACTCAAGACAGTCTGCCCTGTGGAGTCATCCCCGGCCACAAAGCGCATGAGGTAATTTATGAATTCCTCAATGGGCATGGGCTGGGGCAAAAAATCCACAATATTGCCCACGCGGCCACGCACGCTTTTGACCGATTTATCAATGTACTTTGCGGGGCTGGGCTTAAGCGCGGCACAGACAGAATCCAGGTTGGCAGAATAGAGCAGAGTGCCGTGGTGCAGCAGGCGGTCGCGGTGCATGTGCTGCGCGTTGCCGGAAATTTTGCTTTCGCCCACGACCATGTCGTTGCGGCCATTAAACTCGCAGGGGACGCCAAGGGCATTGAGCGCTTCGGTAATGGGCGTGGCAAAGCGCTTGAAGTCCAGCAGCCCCGAATGGTTGTTCAGGCTGATGAAGGTAAAGTTGATATTCCCCAGATCATGAAAAACCGCGCCCCCGCCGGTAAGCCTGCGCACAACGAGGATACCGTGCTGCTGCACGTAATCGGCGTTGATTTCGGAGTGGGAGTTCTGGTTTCGCCCCACAATAACAGAAGCCGCATTACGCCAGAGCATAAAGATGTCGGTTTCACTATTGCGTAGCAGCCATTCTTCCGCCGCCAGATTAAACGAGGCGTCTGTGCAAGGATTATAGATAAAACGCATACTCCCCCCCATGAAACACATTGTTGGGACATATCGCATTTTCTACATTTGTCCAAGCAATTCGCTGATGCCCGCGCTTGCAGGCATGAGGGGGCGGTGAGGGCTGCGTTGCTTTCACAAAAGCACCGGGCGTGGAGACAATCCTGTCGTCTTCACGCCCGGTGCTTTGTAATCAGTCTGTCAATTCATGCAAGGTGTTAAGGCAGGCTTTGTCTGCCGTAAGTGAACCTTTCAACTGTTAAATGCTTTACTCGTTGACCGTCTGAAGCTTGGGCAGGGTATTGGCCCCGTGGGGCAGCAGGGTTGCCCGCAGGTCTTTGCCGCCGTTCAGCTTTTTTGCCAGCGCAAGGGCTTCGTCCAGAGTCGTGGTAATGTGGATCTTTGTTTTGGCAAAGTCCTCGGCATTCATGGAGCTGACCATGATGAGATTGTGCTTTTCCGCAGATTCCGCAAACAGAAAGCCCACATAGCTGCCTATGGAAAAATTTTCGCGCAGGTCTTTTTCGCGAGCGTCCATATCGTCGAAATCGCAGATCTGGTGCTGGGTATCCGGGCTGCCAAAGCCCTCGGTACAGGCCGACAGAATGATGATGGTGCCCCCCTCGCTCACCACCGCGAGGGCGTTGGCCAGGGTTTTGATGGTCTGGTAAAAATTGATGTCCTTGGGCGCGCCGCCCGCGCTGGCGATGACCATGGGTGTGCGTTCGGCCACGTTGACGCCGTCGATGGCGTCAACCAGCGCGCAGGCCTCGCGGTGCGCCTGCACCATGTCGCCCGCCACGGCCTTGATGATGTTGTAATTGTCGTCCACCACCACGTTGAGCAGGAAACTGGGCTTTGCCAGCAGGGCGGCTTCTTCAAGATCGGCATGAAAAATATTGCTGGTTTCCATATTGGCGCTGCGCACCGCCGCATTGGTGCCGCTGCCAAAGCCCTTGTTCAGCGCCAGGTTGTGATGTCGCTGGATGGTCTCGTAGCTGGCGATGCCGGGCAGCAGATACTTGGGGCCGCCGCCGTACCCGGCCAGAAAGTGGTACACCACGCCGCCGGTCAGGATGATATGGTCGCACTCCATGGCAAAGCGGTTAAACCACACCTCGGTGCCGTTGCTGGTCACGCCCGCCTTGACCATATCCGCCGAATCCCGGCACTTGTGGTCAATAACCTGAATACGGTTGTAAATATCCTCGGAAACAATGGCGATATGCTCCTCGCGCGTCATGGGGCGGTGCGTGCCTGTGGCCGTGAGGATACGAATGTCCGCATCGCGGATGCCGCATTTGTTCAGACGGGCCACCACAGCAGGAACATAAACATTGGGCGACTGCCACAGGCGCGTGGAATCTGGCACGACAATGCACACCGTCTGGCCGGGTTTGAGCATTTCCTCAAGCCGGGGCGAACCGATGGGATTATCCAGAGCTTCGTTAATGTGCTCCAGCGCGCTTTTTGCGGGCAGCGCAACCGCGTTGGAATGCAGCTCCGCCGCTATGAGGCCGTTGCCAAGCTCCACAGAAAATTCCCTGTCGCCGTATTTCATGTAATGCTGTGCCATGAGTCGTGTCCCTGTTTGTTGCTGTGCCGCAAATGCAGCGCCGGGCCTTGTTCCGCGCAATTCTGCCGCAGCGCCAGTTCGTTCAGGGTTTGTTATGCCTCATGCAGGCTTTTGTGAAGAGGAGAAAATTCTGCTTCCGCGCCGCATATGCTCTACCCAAACAGCGCGCTGCCCGTCATCACAAGGCCCGCGCAGGCAAGCATGGCGTCAATAAGCAGGCGGAAGGTCGCTTCAGACATGCCAAGCACAAAACGCTTGCCCAGAAACGTGCCAAGAGCCAGCGCCGCCCCAACCACAAGGCCATTGCACAGCACGGGCAGGGGCAACCCGCCCACAGCCCCAAAGGCCAGAGCCTTGGCAACATACACGGCTATGGACGCAGCCGCCTCGGTGGCGAGCAGTGCCCCCTTGGCGAGGCCAAAACCGGCAAAGATGGGAATGGTCAGCGGCCCGGTGGAATACACAACCCCAGTCAGATACCCCACAAGGCCGCCAGCCAGGGCCATCTGCCGGGAGCCAAGGCGCATGCCGCGCGTTCGGCTGGCCCGGCGCAAACCGATGAGCACAAAAAAGAACAGGCCGATGCACAGATTGGAAATTTCCGCGGGCATTATCCAGAGCGTCCGCACACCCAAAATCGCCGCAGGCACGGCAGTTACCGAATAGCAGGCAAAGGCCCTGAGGCTTATCTGCCGCCGCCAGGCCATCACCCGCGAGGCATTGCCCGCAATGGAGGCAACAGCCATGATGGGAATGGCTGCCTTAGGGCCAAAAGCCAGACTCAGCACCGGCAGCAGGATTATGGAAGATCCGGTGCCCACCACCCCGCTGATGGCCCCTGCCACAATGCCGCATAGACCAATGAGCACGTATACCACGGCCTCTCCATGCTGGGCGCAGAATCACGTTTACAGGGGCGTAATCTGATCTACCTCGTGGTGGAACACATAAGGATCTGCCACCAGCTCAAACCGTTCGTCATCGGGGTAATGCACGGCGAGCTGGTAGTTTTCGCCCGCAAAGGCCTTTATGGCCTCCAGCGAATCCCACCATGTGGCAAAGAAAAAGTGCTCCCAGCCGCGAAAGGTCATGCGTTTGACCGCAACACCCAGATTGCCCTGAATGCTTTTGGCGTGATCTTCGCCCGTTTTGCGCAAATGTTTGGCAAAGGCATCGCCCATAGCCACAGGCACGCAGCCGTGCCATGTTCTCACAATCATGCTGTCTCCTGTCTGCTCCTGCGCCCGCCTCTGACGGGGGCGCATTGTCAACGAAAATGCCTTGTGGTACCCAAACTGCACACCAAGTCATCCTGCCTTCGGGATAATCCCGGCGTACTGGCGGCCCCGCGCCTGCGCCCTTGCTGTTATCGGGGCAACAAACCCTGGCATCACCACATCGATTCACACCGGCCTACAGATCACTTTTCCTGTCCGCCTTTCAGAACGATTTCTATGCCATTACGCGGGGCACGCATATGATCGGACCTATTGTGAATAGTGGCGGACTTTTCATCGGCGGCATCATCGGCGTTATTTTTGCCGATATTTTTCCTGAACGGCTCAAAAAAGCGCTGCCTTCCATCTTTGGCGTCATAACCCTGTGTCTGGGCGCAACCCTTGTGGGTAAGGCCGCTGCACTGCCCGCCGTGACGGTTTCGCTCATTCTCGGCACCATGGTGGGCGAAATCATCTATGCTGAGGCCCTGCTGCAAAAGTTCCTGCGGGCCATTTTTAGCCTGCTTAAGAGCAAGCGCATGGGCGACGAAAACTTCTCCCTGATGGTCATAACCTTAGTGGCGGCATTCTGCTTTGGCAGCATGGGCTTTTTGGGGGCCTTTCATGAAGGGCTCACCGGCAAGCCCGACATTCTGCTGACCAAGGCCGCGCTGGACATGTTTACCGGCGTGGTTTTCGGCTCCTTCATGGGCTTTTCCGTAAGCCTTATCGCCGTGCCGCAGTTTATTATTCTGGCGCTCATCTACATGGGGGCCACCACCATTGCCCCGTTCATGACCCCGACCATGCTCAACGACTTTACCGCCTGCGGCGGCGTCATCTTTGTGGCCACGGGCCTGCGCATGTGCGATATCAAGATATTCCCGGTCATCAACATGCTGCCCGCGATGGCCATCATTTTGCCGCTTTCGCACCTGTGGGAGCTGTACTTTCCCTTCAAGTAACCGGCCTGGACCATGACTGAAATACTGTTTTGCCCTCCGTCCTTGCACACCAGAGGGCAAAACAGTTTAAACACTGCGGCTAGAGCAGCGATTGCAGTTGGGCCAGCAGATCCTCCGGCAAATCAATGCTATTTCGCTCACTGGCGGCGCGGCTGAGGCCGATGCGGCGGTCGCCCGGCAGACGTGCGCCCGGCTGGTCGCTGATGAAGCCCAGCAAGTGCTCCACGCGGTCCAGAAAGTTTGCCCCTGCCGTAGCCGCAGGATCCATGACCAGAAAGCTCTGCCCAAGGCGCGGCGGCGGGCCGTCCGGCGTGAACAGGGAAGAGGCCTCAATGGCCAGGGAAGCACCCGTGAGCGCTGCCGACATTATTTCCACAATGAGTGCCAGGGCGTAGCCCTTGGGGCCGCCAAAGGGCAACAGTGCGCCGTTGAAGGCCTTGACCGGATCGCAGGTTGGATTGCCCTCCGCATCCACAGCCGCGCCCTCGGGGATAGCCTCGCCCCTTTTTGCGGCCTGCAAAATTTTGCCGCGCGCCAACAGCCCCATGGAAAGATCAATAACAAGGGGCGGGGCGTCCTTGCGCGGACAGGCCATGGCCAGCGGGTTCGTGCCAAAGGTCACCTTTGTGCCGCCATAGGGAGCCAGAGCCGCGGGGCTGTTGGCAAAGCCAAGGGCCAGCAGGCCCTGCGCCGCCAGATCCGCCACGGGGAATCCCAACACGCCCGCATGGTGCGAATTGCGCACGGCCATGAGAGCCACGCCAGACTCCCTGGCAGCCTGAGCCACCACGGGCAGGCCATCGGCAAAAGCGCTGAAGGCGAACCCGCAGCAGGCGTCAACCAGCACTACGCCGGGCTTTGCGCGTTCCACCACAGGAACGGCGTAGCCATCAACCTTGCTGGCCTCCGCCTGGGATGCATAGTAGGGAATGCGCGAAAATCCGTGCGAGGGCAGGCCTTCCATTTCTGCCCGCAGGAGCGAGGCGATGGTCAATTGGGCATTTCGCTGCCCGACCTTGTGGGCCTGCAAAATATCTTCGCCCATTTTTTGTGCTTCGGTAAGGCTGATATGAGGCATGGGGGCTCCAGAATCTAGCTGATTTTACTTATAGTTGCTTGCATTGCGCGAGCACTTTTTGCATATCAGTATTGTTGATGGCGGAAAAGGATGTTTTGCGCACCCGCCTTGGGGCTTTTCTACGCACAAACTAAATGCTAACCTTTTAAAGGCGCGCTGGCTCCCGCTTGGCCCGTGCTGCCGTTGAAGCTCCACGCGCGCGGTCATAATGGCAGTTCTGGCCTGCGCGATGATCGGGAACAAAAGCCCTGTAGGGGGCAGCGGGCATCTTTTTTCCGTTTTACAGAAAATTGCTGCTTGACTGCGCGCCTCAGTCGCCATAAGCAAGCTCGCGACAGGCATTGCCGCCGAAAAAATTCCACCCCTTGGAATTCGGCATTCAGGGTTAGTGCCCCTTTTGGGAATTGCTGCCTCACGCGATGCCAACATAAGGAAGGATAATGACGAGCTTCCACGACTTTCTTCGCAGTCTTTTTCCCATATGCCGCAGTATTACGGGCAACGGGGTGCGGCAGACATTGCGCATGTTGCAGGAAGAATTACCCGGATTACGTACCTTTGAGGTAGCGTCTGGATCCAAGGTTTTTGACTGGACAGTGCCGGACGAATGGAACATCAGGGGCGCGCGGCTGACCGGCCCATCGGGCGAAGTGATTGCCGACTTTGCCGACACCAATCTGCACGTCATGGGGTATTCCGAACCCGTTGACTGCGACATTTCGCTGGAAGAGCTGCAAAATCATTTGCATTCCCTGCCCGAAATGCCCAATGCCATTCCTTACATCACATCATACTATGCCCGACGGTGGGGCTTCTGCATCAAGCACGAGCAGCGGCAAAAACTGTCCCCCGGCATGTACCACGCTTCCATAGATTCCACCCTGGCTCCGGGGCATCTGACATACGGCGACCTTGTGATCCCCGGCCAGTGCGAAAAAGAAATTTTTCTTTCCACCTACATCTGCCATCCGTCCATGGCCAACAACGAGCTTTCCGGCCCGGTGGTGGCCACGGCCCTTGCGCAGTGGGTGGCGCAGCGCCCGCGCCGCTACACCTACCGTTTTGCCTTTGTGCCGGAAACCATCGGCTCCATCACTTATCTGAGCCGCAACCACGAGGCCTTGCGTCGCAATGTGGTGGCGGGCTTCAACCTCACCTGCATGGGCGATGAACGGGCCTATTCCTATCTGCCCAGCCGCAAGGGCAACACCCTGGCCGACAAGGCCGCCCTGCACGTGCTGCACCACTTTGCACCCGATTTTATCCGCTACACCTTTCTTGACCGCGAGAGCGACGAGCGCCAGTACTGCGCGCCCGGCATCGACCTGCCCCTGTGCAGCGTCATGCGCAGCAAATATCACGCCTACCCCGAGTACCACACCTCGCTGGACGACTGCTCGCTTGTTACGCAAAAGGGGCTTGAAGGCAGCGTGAACATCATGACGCGCATCCTTGAAGCGCTGGAAGAAAACGTCACCTACGAGCCACGTGTGCTGTGCGAACCGCAGTTGGGCAAACGCGGCCTCTACCCCACGCTGAGCACAAAAACTTCCTGTACGGAACAGGTCAATCTGATGATGGATCTGCTGGCCTATGCCGATGGCGAAACCACCCTGCTTGAAGAAGCAGACATTGTGGGCAGGGATATTTTTCGCTGTGCGGAAACCATGCGCAAGCTGGTTGAAAAAGACGTGCTGGCGGTCAAAACCTGCTGACGACTGTGCGCGGCATGGCTGCAAGGCCGCCGCGCAACAGCCGCGTCACACCATGTCCCATCCCTGGGTTGTTTCCCGCCCCTGCTTGTAGCGGAAGTCGCATACCTTGCCGCCCTCAGCCAGCGTTGAGGTGCGCGCAAGGCCCGTGCCTTCCGCCCTTGCGGTGGGAAAGTCCACCCGGCAGGGATAAGGAGCGAGCTCGGGCATGCCCAGCGAGGCAAAATACTTCATCAGCCCGCATTCCGTGTAATTCACACCGATATCAAAATCGCGCCCATCTCCCCGAAATACCGTCTGCACCCAATCCAGCGGGTAGCGCCGCTGCTGACTGCGCATGGCCCAGGCCTGCAACAGGGCAAAATACTCCGGCGTAAAAAAGCGCTGCCCGTTGGCGCGGTACGCTTCCTTCTGCTCCTCAAAGCTGTAGACCGCCAGATCGTACACAAGCTTGCCCACATCCCTGGCGCTGAATCCGTGCGGGCGCATGGCAGTGTACAGCGCCGCATACTGCGGCCCGACAAGGAAGCTGGGATAGGTCAGGTTTTCCGGCCCGCCAATATCCGGCAGAGGCAGCAGCCGGGTGTGGGCCTGCCTTGCCTGGGCAAACATGGCGCGCAAATCCTCCACTGGGCGCTGCCCGGCAAGCATCTGCTCCGCACCGGCGCACATGCCTGCAAATTCGGCTTTGAGGGCCTCATCGCTCACCGGCTTGCCGATGCCCTGAGCAATGGAGGCCATGCACGAACAGGGCAGCAGCAGAGCGGCGCAGGTTCCCAGTGCCAGAGAGCAAAATGCGCGCCGGGTATAGCGTGGAAGCATAGTGGCATGGTGCATGACGGCTCCTGCTTGCGGCGCGCTTGCGCGCCAGACTGGGGGGTTACGGCATGGCTTACACTAGCGGGAGCCGGGGGCCCTGTCCACGCGCGCCATAGCAGCGGCAAGAGCCTGTGGTATGACAGTGCATGGATGCGCGGCATGCCCCCTTTTGCAAGCAAATCACTATTAATTACAAATTATTATTCACCAATTTTAAATATAATTCAGTATAATATGCGCCATGGCGATTTCATCACATTGGTATACCGGTTGACATGTGAACATAACTGGTACATGCAAAACGGCTGCCCGGCACATGTGGAAGACTGACGTCATTTCACCCCTGAGGCCGGAAACTGTTGCTCTGTGATCAGACCTGCCGAGGAGCGTTCATGCCAATGCCTTTTGCCGTTGTGGTGTTGCAGCACCACAGTGTCCGCCTTTTCGGTGTGCGCATCCACACAACCCTGCACAACGCCCCGCAGGAATGCCCCCGGCTGTGGAATGAGGTCTTTACCCCCCGCATGCCAGAGCTGAGCGGCAAGCCCAGCAATACCTATCAGGGGCCGTCGTACGGGCTTTCTTTGTTTACAGACCATGCTGGGCTGGCTTTTGATTACTGGGCTGCAATGGAAGCCCCGGAGCTTGCCGCGCCGCCCGCTGGCATGGACGCGGTAACCCTGCCGGGCGGTCTTTATGCCTGTTGCCGCATCCCCGCCGCTGGCATGCTTCAGGAAGCATACGACTACATGTATGACGAATGGCCGCAGACGCCGGGGGGCTATACCGTTCTGGACGACAAGCCCTGCTTTGAGCGCTACGACAGCCGCTTTTTTCAGTCCGGCACCCACGATGTCTATGTGCCCGTGCTGCCCCGCGAAGAATAGCCTGCCCCCTGCTGCGGGCTATTGGGCCTGACCCCCAGGCTTCTTGGGTCTGATTTCGAGCCTGACGGCACCTCCCCTTCATTCGGCTCAAGCTTTTACCTTGCTCTGCCTATTTGCCTGCCCCTTCAAGTCACACCAAAAAAGTATGCTATAAATTGCACTCTTTTTCGGAATATGCCATATTGCGAATGAATCGTAATAATCGGCAATTCGGCTGCACCCTTGCGCCCGCGCATGCCGATAAGGAGCATACATGGCACTGACCCGACGTAATTTTCTGGTGGGCGCGGCCTCTGCGGCAGGCATTGCCGCTGCGGGGCTGGATGCCCAGGCAGAAACCAATGGCGCGAGCGCCTCTGCCCAGCATGCGGAATACGCAACCCTGCTCGACATTGAAAAATGCATCGGCTGTGGCCAGTGCGTTGAGGGTTGCCGCGAACGCAACGGGAGCCGCTATCCGGAAGTCAAAAAGCCCCTGCCGGTCATGTTTCCGCCCGGAACCAAGGACGAGGACTGGTCTGGCAAGCGGGATGTGGACGGCAGGCTCACGCCCTATAACTGGCTGTATATTGAGAGCGTTACCGTGCAGAAGGACGGCGCACCTCTTGAACTGCACATTCCCCGCCGCTGCCTGCACTGCACAAATCCGCCCTGCGCCAACCTCTGCCCATGGGGCGCGGCCAGCCGCCAGCCAGAGACCGGCACGGTGAGCATAGACAGCCAGACCTGCCTCGGCGGGGCCAAATGCCGCACGGTCTGCCCCTGGCACATCCCGCAGCGGCAATCGGGCGTGGGGCTGTATCTTGACCTCATGCCGCGCTTTGCCGGCAACGGCGTCATGTACAAGTGCGACCGCTGCGCAGACAGCTTTGCTCACGGCCAATTGCCCGCCTGTGTGGAGGTTTGCCCCCAGCAGGTGCAGACCATCGGCCCCCGTGATGAAATTCTGGCTCAGGCCCGCAAGCTGGCGCAAGAGCGCGGCGCGTACCTTTATGGCGTGACAGAAAACGGCGGCACCAATACCTTCTATCTGTCGCCCGTGCCGTTTTCCGAACTGGCGGCGCAGGCCAAACCCGGCCCCGGCAAGCCCACCTTTGCCCCGGTAGCGGACTCCATGGCGCAAGCTGGCAACCTCACCCGCATGTTAATGACAGCGCCGCTGGTGGGCGTGGCAGGGGCGCTGGTAAACGCCGCACGCCAGGGGCAAGGCCTGAACCACACGCAGGCCCGCCCTCAGGGAGCGCTGCATGACCCCAAGGCGGAAGCTGCCCTCTCCGGCGGCATGCTCAAGAAGCTATGGGTGGGCGTGGCCCTGCTGCTCGGCTTTACGGGCATGATGCAACTGCCCGTGGCAAGCCGATACGGCATTGCCAAAATTCCCGGCCTCACCTGGACAGGTGATTTTTACACCACTCTGAACGTCCACTATATTCTGGCTGCCCTGCTGCTGGCGCTGGGCCTTTACTGGCTGACCCTGCAAGTGCGGGGCAAGCTGCGGGGCCGCCTTGCCTACTGGGGCAAGGTGCGGCTGGCAGTGCTGGGCGTTGTGGTGCTGAGCGGCATGGCCCGCGTTGCCAAAAACCTGCCTTCCATCACGTTTTCGCCGGGCATGACAACCTTTATTGACCTTGTGCATCTGGGCTTTGCCGTGCTGCTCGGTGTGCTCTGCCTCTGGCTGTGGGCAACTGGGCGCGGCGCGTGGCGCGAGGACGGATAACGGCGTTGCCCGCAAACATGACTGCATGCACAGGCGGGTATTCTGCGGAATGCCCGCCTTCATTATGGGCTTGGCTTCCAGCCTCAAAAATTTGTCTGCACTGGTCACTACGGCTCTTGGCCCCGGCAGGATTTGGCGCTACGCTGATCTCTGCACTTTCCCTCCACAAGCTAGTTTCGCAGCATCCACACCCACCAGCGAGGCGCATCATGACCATGCCCGCATTTTACATCCCCCACGGCGGCGGCCCCTGCTTTTTTATGGACTGGATGCCGCCGGACACATGGAATGCCCTTGGCGGCTGGATGCGCTCCATCCCGGCGACTTTGCCGCAACAGCCCAAGGCGCAGATCGTATTCTCCGCCCATTGGGAGCAGCCGGAATTTACCCTGCTGACCACGCGGACACCGGGCCTGTATTATGATTATTATGACTTTCCGCCGCATACCTATGAGTTGCAGTGGCCTGCGCCGCCTGCGCCGGAACTGTTTGACCGGGTACGCCAGTGCATGCGCACGGCAGGCCTGCCGCTGGCGGAGGACACTACGCGCGACTTTGACCACGGCGTGTTTGTGCCGGGCCTGTTGATGTATCCGGAGGCGCAGATGCCCACGCTGCAAATATCGCTGCGGCGGGGGCTTGATCCGCTGGAGCATCTGGCTCTGGGGCGGGCGCTGGCCCCGCTGCGCGATGAGGGCGTGCTGTTTGTGGGCAGCGGCATGAGCTTTCACAACATGCGGGCATTCCGCTACGGGGATAACACGCCCATTGAAGGGGCGGATATTTTTGCCAACTGGCTGACGGATGCCGTGCGCAACCCCAATGCCGCCATGCGCAACGCGGCCCTTGCAGAATGGGAAAAGGCCCCCGGTGCGCGCTTTGCCCACCCACGTGAAGAGCATCTGATCCCCCTGATGGTGATCGCCGGGGCTGCCGGAGCCGCACAGGGCAAACTTGCCTGGCACGGCAGGGCTATGGGCGCGCCGCTCTCGGCATTTTCTTTTGACTAGATGAAATAAACACTTGCGCCCCACAGCGAAAAGGTATAATTCCAGTTTCCTCATGGGGCTGTAGCTCAGTTGGGAGAGCGCTTGAATGGCATTCAAGAGGTCAAGAGTTCAATTCTCTTCAGCTCCACCAGATATTTAAAGGGCTTACGATGAAAATCGTAAGCCCTTTTTCTATTGTCGCACACTTTTGTGCCATCTCTGTGCCATATTTTTCAGTGAAGCAACGTGACCCTCTCTGATTAATTGGGAACATTGCTTTTTCTGCCCCCGTCTCAATACCCCTGCAGAAATCTGCGCCTCAAGGATTCAAAAATCCCCCTCCGCATCACGCCATCCCACGGCGATTCCTCCAGACATGCCCGCAGGCTTTCTCCCACATAAAAAAATCACAAGGGCAAATTCAACAAAAAAAACTAGTTAGCGTGAAAGTTGACCCATTCTGTCCGTGCAAAAGGTTTCATTCTCGTTTGTAAGTGATTGCAGAGATCGAATTTGAGGAGAGATGTGTATGGACGCTCACCCTGATGACCATAACCTGGACGACATCCTTATCGAAGCAGTAATCACGGGCCTCGAAGCTTCAATGCCCGCTGTATTCGCTCGCCGGGAAATCCCCAAGTATGTCGGCGGCTCGCTGACCGTCGGCACCCTTGCCAACCTCGGTAAGGATGGTCCGCCCTACTTCCTGGTCAACAAGCACGCGACCTACGAAAAAAACTCTTTCCTGAAATGCTATCGTTCGCAGATCAAGAAGGCAAGGTGATTCCTGATCGGCCCTTTGTCGACGAGCTAATTTTTAACCACGTCTTGAAAAAGCGTGCTACCACTCGAGGTTGATATGTCTTGTGAAACCCCAAAAACAATGCAGGGAGCCAATCAAATGAAAACAGAAAATCAGAACGGAACAATCATGTCCAAGGATACTTTTGCAGCAGTCACGGCCATCCAGCAGGAAATCCACGCCATGTTGCAGCTTCCCGCAGAAGAGCTGAGCAAGCTTTCTCATCTTGAGGTGCAGCTGGAGTGGAAGCCTATCCTGTCTGTAAAACTTCATCCCAAGAACTCCTAATTATAAGCGGATGGGCAGGTATTCCTGCCCATCCGCTTATGGAGGATATATGTTCGATTACAAAAAATTATTGCACAAGGCTGTGAGCTCGGGCAAGCCAGTCTCAGAATCTAGCCCGTTGTTTGTGGATGCTGATGTGACAGACGCCGTTTCCAGCATGACCATTGACACTGTTGCCCAATATGCACCTTCTGCCAGTTACAAGGAGCAGAAGTTGCCGCCTAGCGACTATCGCACCCCACCTTCTCACAAAGTTCACACGTCTGCCACATTGCAGCGCATTGCCACAACATGGTCCTATGTGCAGAAGCCATCGGTGCCCAAGGGCTGCCTGAAACTGGCTGGAAAAATAGATTTTTCTCCTGCCTTTCTGGCCGCACTTGGCACAGCGAATGCTACCGATATCCACGGGCTTGAAAACATGCTGCCCCTTGAGGATGTTTTTGAAGCTCTTATCGAACGTGAAGCATCCGATCAGTTTTGCGCTGGCAGAAATAGCCATCTTCAGACGCTCATGGGCATAAAAGAACATGGCTTATTGGTTTCTGGTTCCGTTGGAAATGATGGTGCGCTGCACTGGCATCTGAACCATGGCAAAATCAAGGGGTCGTCATGGACTGCTTTGGTGGGCAGCGTTTTGAACCTGTCCAGAATGGATTCTCTGGCCACCCTTGCGAGTATCCTCAATATAAACTTTGACAATCTCCATCAGCTTTCCAGCGCAAAACATGCCGCAGAGCTGCATACGGGTTTACGCCCAGTTGACGAGGTACCTGCACTACTCCATCTGCGGAGTCTTCCGGCTGGAGGTGCCTGTGCCGAACTGGTGGAAAAGGTGTATAGCTATGGGCATGCTGGGCAGGTAATCGGTGCGATTCTGCGTTACCGTTTGAACGGCAAGGACTTCTGCCTGCCCGCCACCGTTGGGCGGAATGTTCTCTGCGTTGGCAAATTCAAGGCCACAGCCCATTGGCTTGATCAGCACCTATTGGACACGCAGCCTTACGCCACACTCGTACTCTGCCAGGACATGCGCACCGCCTTGGCTTTCAGGCGCATGATGCTGGAAACACGCGGGGATAACCCCATGGAAATCATCGTCACGGCCCACCTGGGCAGTGAGCTTTCCGTTTTGCCCTCAAATTACCTGCATGGGCGTCATGTGGTATTCGTACCTGCCCCGACCAAGTCCGATTTGGCTATGATCAAGCTGTACGAGGATATGGCCGCTCAGGTCAACGCACTGAGTTTCAAGGTATATAAAGGTTTTTTGCTGCACTTAGCCACTCAATGCACGTCACCCGAAGAAGTGGCGGGCATCAGTGAGCTGGAATCACAACTGTTGGACGCTTCTATTGTTCTTGAGGACTGGGAGCGCCCTTCGTAGCTGGTCAAATACATCATGGAGCGTTCTGTTCCGTATGCCGAGTTCAAGGCATGGGGCCACCGATTGGGCCTCTTCAAAACTACAGAGCAGGATTCCAGCGGAATAACTACTTCTGCTAATAGTCTTGTATTATTTCAGCCCCAATCCGGCTCTGCTGCACAGCAATCTGCCCACATCACGGACGTTGGCACTTCGCAGGTTTTTTCACCGGGTTGTATTGTTCTACTGCACGGTTTGAAAGATGCAGGAAAAAGCATGTTTTGCTTTGCTGCAGCCAAGGCGCTTATCACAGGGGAAAAACTGTTTGGCCTTTTCCGTTCTGATAAGACAGGCAAAATTGTGTATGTGGACAGCGAAACGCCACAAGCCCTTCTTGCGGAACGCCTGAATCAGTTTGGTCTTGCTGGGGAAGTGGGGCAGCGTTTGTTCCTGCTCTCGAAGTTTGATCATGCAGTCCCGGACTACGCCTTTTCTCTCACTGACCATGTATTCCGTGACAAGCTGGAAAACACCTTGCTTGAGCGTGGCTGCCGTTACCTTTTGCTGGACAACCTCACTTCGCTGATGGATGAAGGCAGGGTCTACCAAAGCAGTGTGGTCAGCGGATTTTTTCAATGGATTGAAAAACTTCAACAGCAGCACGGCATTTGCACTATTTTGGTACATCATACCCAGGATGATGCCAATGCAGGCACGGGATCAGCCAAGGCGCGCGGCAGTCAGGAGTTTTCCATCCGCGCTCATACGGAAGTTGTTCTGATCCGGGCTACGGAAATCCTTGAGAAAAGACTCGGCACTGAGGCCGTGCAGCAGGCAGCAGCGTGTGATGGCCTGACGCTCGGGGTCTGCTTTAAAGTCTGCAAGGCGGCCTGCGTGTTGCAGAAAAAGACATTCTGGCTGCATTTGCCGTTGGGAGCTTCCCAATGTCGTTTTCTGGGGGTAACCGGGGCAGACGGGCATGAGGTTGCATGCGCTCCTGGCGCTGTGAAGAATGCCGACCTCTCGCCTGATACATCCGCGGGGCCTGACAGCGAAGAGGCTGGCCTGGCTGGTCTTGATCTGTCTCAGGATGAACAAAGGGTGTACACATATATTACGGAGCGTAAAACGGCTCAGACCGGTGCCATCGGCATTCTTTTGCAGTGCCAGGAGACAAAGGCCAGGTCCATTTTGAAAAGGCTTGAAGCTATTGGCCTTATTGAAGCCTTCGGTAAAGGGCCAACAGCAGGCTACAAGCTTTCCACCTGTTATGCGGAACGCACAGCGCACTAATCCCATTGTGACAGTGCTTCATGAAGTGGCATGGGGAGACCAACCCCATGCCACTTCTGGCCTGTAGCATCTACCTTGTATGCCTCGCGGCCCCTCGCATAACCCCTCGTTGGGGCTGCCATAACCCTCGAAAACCCCTCGCATAACCCTCGTTTTATCACATGTTTATCTCCCGCTAGGGTTATTAAAATTGTTGATAATCAACAATTTCAGTATGTTAAACTAGGCTTTATTTCCTGTGGCCGGATAAAAAATCGTTATCCTTCAAGCATAGCCTCGGCAGTCGTTGATGCCAAATGATCCTGTCCCTTTAGTGGGGGGGGAGGCCCCTTTCAACATTCGTTTGAACCAAAGACCCATGTGCCAGAGGGGCAGTACCTCGGGGGCAGCTTCGCTGGTCTTCGGCATGCCTGCAAAACAACTACACCGATGAAACAGCATCTACCCGACATCGAATTCATGGGGCTATCCAATCTCATTACTCCGCCCCTAATGGATATGCAGAAGCTAATTCCCTCAACCTCACATGTCAGATTTAGCTTGGTTGGCTTGAGGCATTTAACTTAAACGACTTGATTCTCTGCAATAACAACGAAGGTATGATTGTAGTGCTTATATAAGAATATAGAAACATAAGAGCTATAAACATTACAACTATGCCACAACAAGTGGCATGGATAGAAATATGAACACAATAACGATATAGATATGCAAACACAAACAGCGAACTAAATGAAATACATATAGGAGATCAAAATGAACAACATAAACTTTAAATCTATCATGCATGATAATGGCAACTGTCTGTATAGGCCAACTATAGGTAATAATATGGCAACACTCCTTACGGAGTACACAACGTCACACAGCAAAACAATGGTTATTCGGTTTGATGTGACCTACCCCAAAGGGTTTAAGGCTGTCGAAGACAATAGCGACATATCAGCTCTCATGAAGTTGTTGATTCAACGGTGTTCACGTAATGGGGTATCTTCAGCGTATTTCTGGGTAAGAGAGCAATCTCTTAGAAGCAACAACCAACACTATCACTGCATGCTCTTGCTCAATGGTAACAAGACTCGCAGATACTATCCCTACATTGAAGCAGCAGAAGAAATGTGAGGCAGGATACTTGATGTGGACTCTCACGGATTGCTTCACTATTGCAATAGATCCCCTGAGGGCAACAGGCAAGCCAATGGCATCATTCTCCGCAGCGATGACCTCTACTACGAAGACAAGATTGATACCGTTGTACGGCAAGCTATGTACATGACGAAAGACCACACCAAGGGGATCTACAACGATGGAGTTCGTGATTTCGGCATGACACAATGCAAACACCTCACGTCCTGAGTCTCATCATGCAAGCTGTGAACAGAATCGTACAGATAGCTTCAGTTAAGCATAAACGGGGACAGTAACGACACTGAAGGCTCTAATACTATACATTCCTTCCGCTGCCATTATCGGCCCACAGCACATCGCAAAGGTACCCATGCAACAAAAATTTCCACACATTGATTCAGTGCTTACCCAGGGCTTCGTTATCCATTCAACTGGCTGCAATGTTTTGACATCCCCAAACCGTTTTTCAACGCATTCCAGCATGACGCTTTGCGACATGTCAGCGCGGTACCCGTCAGTGGAGGCGGAATGGCATCACCTCCCGGTCGCAAGTATCCAGAGCAAAAATGACGCGCACCTGCTCGCCGTTGTCGCAGGCAACCTCAAGCCCTTCAGAGCACCAACGCTGATTGCTTTGTAGTGTAGAAACCTTGACCGTGTGCGCTTTGTTTGGTCGGCGGCAGCAAAACGTGCCAGCAACAGGCTGTTCTGCTTCATTATCCTGAAGACACATTTATAGTTGACCGATGTGCGCCCACCGTCAATCAGTTGCCGTTAAGCAGCCGCTGGATCCGCCGATAGCCATAGGTCCGGGGGTACCCTTGATGTCTTTATCTTTGTGTCGTAATATAGATAATAAACAATGAATCTGAGATATAGGGAGATGCGAACCCACTTCTGAAAGCACAATTTCCATAATAATTTAGTAGGAAAAGGAGGAAAGATGCAAGTTTCAATAGAGCGCACATCCATAGATGATGTGATCATTGTGAAACCTGAATTGTATAAGGACGATCGTGGTTTTTTTATGGAAGCCTTTAGAGCCGACCAATACAGAGACCTGGGTTTACCTTCGGCCTTTGTGCAGTTTAATCACTCAGGATCGGTAAAAGGCACCGTGCGCGGACTGCATTTTCAATGGGAACCGCCTATGGGAAAATTGATGCGGGTCACACGCGGTGCAGCTTTTTTGGTAGCTGTAGACATCCGTAAGGGCTCACCAACTCTGGGTAAGCATGTGGCGGTAACCCTCAATGCAGAAAAACCCCACTTTGTGTGGGCTCCAGCTGGTTTTGCCCGCGGGTTTGCAGTGATCAGCGACTATGCGGAAATACAGTACCTGACCACGGGTATTTACAATCCTCAAGCGGAATCTGGAATCTTGTGGAATGACCCAGCGTTGCAAATTCAGTGGCCCGTGTCCGACCCAATTCTGTCAGGCAAGGACACTAAGGCGCAAACATTGCTGCAATGGCTTGAGACTCAAGAATCTGACAATTTCAAATATTGAGGAGGAAGTATCCATGAAAATACTTATTGCTGGCGGCGCAGGGTATATTGGGTCTGTGCTCGTACCGCTGTTACAGGAACGTGGTTATCATGTTACAGTACTTGATTTTGAGTGGTTTGGCAATCATCTTCCCTCCAACATTCCTGTACTCAAACAAGATGTACTTAGCATCACACATGAAACACTTGTCGGATTTGATGCGGCAATATTCCTTGCAGGATTGTCCAATGACCCTATGGCGGAATACTCACCTGCACAAAACTTTGTATACAATGCTGCACACCCTGCATATTTGGCCTTTATGGCAAAGCGTGCTGGTGTAAAGCGCTTTATTCACGGTGGTTCTTGCTCTGTATATGGCTACACAGTTAATGAGTTGTACGATGAAGAATCCCCAGCAATTTCAAATTATCCTTATGGAATATCAAAACTTCAAGGGGAATATGGTTGCCTTAAACTAACTTCTACTGATTTTTCTGTCATTGCATTTCGCCAGGGCACAGTCTGCGGTTACAGCCCAAGAATGCGGCTTGATCTTGTAATCAACGCCATGTTTCGTTCAGCGGTACAGGATAAAAAAATTATTGTGAATAATCCTGCCATCTGGCGCCCTATCCTGTCTGTGCGTGATGCTGCCACCGCATACATACGTGCGTTGGAAAGCCCGCAGGAAATTTCTGGCATTTTCAACATAGCTTCGGGCAACTACACAGTGGGTGAGATTGCCGACTATGTTTATGCGGGCATGCAAGAACATATGGGAATTAAGGCCTCTATCGAGGTGCGCAATGTGCAAGACTTTAGAAACTATAAGGTGAGTTGCGCCAAGGCCACAAACTTGCTGAGTTTTAAAGCGCGGTTTAACGCTGCCGACATAGTGCAAGATCTGGCCAAAAATTATGAACATTTTAAGGATTTTGACAATCCATGTTATTATAATATCCGTACTTTTGAATCACTCACAAAAGAAGGTAAGTGCTGATGAAGTTCCTAGTCACTGGCGGCAATGGGCAGCTTGGGATGGATATAGATTCTGTTTTTTGTCAAAGTAACACCGTATTTGCATTAACAAAAGAACAGTTTGACATAACGAATTCTTCACAAATTAATGATGTTATGGCGCAAATAAAGCCTGATTGCGTCATTAACACAGCAGCAATGCACCACGTAGAAAAATGTGAAGCCGATCCACCCCTCGCCCATGCCGTCAATGGCATAGGTACCAGAAGCCTTGCGCAGGAATGTGCGCGGCATAATGCGCACCTTATCCACATTAGTACGGACTATGTATTTAATGGCGAAAAAAAAGTTCCCTATGTGGAAAGTGATGTTCCTTGCCCCCTCAATGTTTATGGAAACTCCAAGCTAAGCGGCGAGTACTACGCATTGAGTTCTTGGGAAAAAGTATCTGTAGTCAGGGTGGGGGGAATCTATGGAGTGCATCCATGCCGCGCCAAGGGGGGGCTCAACTTCGTGCAGCTTATGCTCAAGCTGGCAAACGAGCGCCCTTATCTGCGCGTTGTAGATGATGAAATAGTTACTCCGACCCCCACCGCCGCCATTGCAGCACAACTACAGCGCATTGCAAATGAAGGCGTTTATGGAATTTTTCATGCAACCTGTCAGGGTCAATGTTCATGGTATGCCTTTGCAGAGCGTATTTTTGCTTTGCGTGGAATCACAACAGATTTGCAAAAAGCGCAGCCTGGCGAGTTCCCCGCCAAAGTGGCAAGACCCTCTTACTCTGTACTTGAAAACAGCAGGCTAAAACAGTTGGGTATAGACTGCATGCCCAACTGGGAAGACGGATTGAAATCATATCTAAATACCGTTGGATAGGAACAAATGTAATATATATGCCCCACTGCCTTGGGCACACTTTTAAGGTGTAACCCACGCATGACATTTTGTACGCACATGAGGGGAGAAGTGCAATATTACATGACTCGTCAGCGCAATAACATTGCATCAATGCAGGAAAAACTTCATGACGTTTTTCCCATATTGGTACCGTTAATAAAATTGTGAATGTTTTAGATTTGAATTGAAAACGAGCGACAGCAGAGAAATTTTGAGACAATGCGGCACACACTCAACGTACAATCACATTGATCTTGCAATAGACATGCCGGATAGCATCTCTCACAGAGCTATTTTGCATTTCACTTGCCCTGTCGGCGAGACCAGAGGCTCAACTCGTAAGTATTAGCGTAATTTATTGCGCTGTTACGTGCCGAAACTATCGCACCTTAACCTTGAAACTGCATGTTTTCAACGTTAATACGCTCTAAAGAGAGATATCAATGAAAAAGACCATAGCTCTCACCCTTCCAAGGCTTTGCGATGAAAGCGCCGTTGACTACACCCTTCCCTATGGGATTGCCTGTATTGCTGCTGAAATTCGCCATTCTTCACCTGATACGCATGTAATCTTTTCAGAGAAGCTTGAAGAGCTTATTCAAGCCGATGAAGTTTGGTGTACTGGACTGACCGAGGCATGGAATCTAGTCAACGAGTTGGGAGCTAATGTTGTAAATGCAGGTAAATTTTTTCACGTTGGCGGGCATCATGTTACAGCTCTGCCGGAAACACTCAAATATGGCAAAGCGTTTGCTGGACCATTTGGAGATGTGGCGAACTGCGACTTCGCACCGCTGCCAGCGTGGGATATCTTTCCAGATTTTGAGCAAAAAAGAAGCTTGATAATAACAAGCTTTGGTTGTCCCTTCTCTTGCAATTTCTGCTCGTCCAAGGCCTTTTGGAAAACATACATTGCCAAAAGCGCTACCCGAACATTACTCGAAATTAAAGACTTGGCTGCGCGTGGTGCCAAGGACATTATAATTTTTGATGATCTTTTCACTGCAAATCTAACACGATTGCGCGAACTTTCACAGATGATCAAAGCAGAAGGTTTAGACTATATTTCCTATAACTGCCTGATCCGTAGCGATACTGCGACTCCAGAAATTATCTCTCTTTTACGGCAAATGAATGTCGCCACGTTGGCGTTTGGGGCTGAAAGTGGCAGTGACGCCATCCTCAGTGCAATGAATAAAAAAACTACCTCAACCCAAAATCAACGCGCGATAGATATTTTGAATGACTATGGGTACAAACCCACAATGTCTTTTATTGTTGGTTTTCCTGGCGAGAGTAAAAAAACGTTAGATGAAACGCGTAAATTTATAGATAGGAATCGCAAAAATAGTTCGATAATCGATATTCTCCCGTCCACTCCTTTGCCCGGCACATGGCTCTGGAAGCAATTTGTTGCAAAGCATCATCCTGACATTCTTAATTTCCCTTGGGAGTCATTGAAGCTTCGAGCAAACACTGCGGACTGGGAACGCTACCCTCTTATGGCCGATGGCTGCGATGTGGCAGATTTGCAAGAAATTTGTGAGTGGAATAGCGCGCAGAACGCTCCACTGACGATGGGACCTGATGCCCAAATCGCATTAAGCTCGTCAGAGAGTTCTAATAAACTGCTCTACCCCTTTTCGTGGCAAAATGGACACTCAGATGTCCCATTACATTGCAAAGTTTGTGGTTTCGTAGGTGATATGGAGAAGGTAATCCATGTTGCCGAAACATGTTTTGGCTTACCTACTACTTTTCATCGGTGTCCATCTTGCCAATGTCTTATACCGCATCCCTATTTATTCACAGAAGATATTAACGAGCAAGGTTTCGGAGAAATCTTGGATGGCTATGACGCCTTTTATGCGGAGATTTCCGCCGGTATTGATTTTATGGTGGCACCCTTGCAATGCTTGCCGTCGTTTCGCCGTCGCCCCAAAATGTTGGACGTTGGTTGCGGGTTTGGCTTCGCGATGCTCTATGCTCAAAACATGTTAGATGCAGACGCTTTGGGCTTTGAGCCAGGGGTGTATGGACGAATAGGTGCTCAGATGCTTGGACTGGACATCAGAGATTCATATTTTTCAGGAATGCAAGAAAAATTTGATATTATTTACGCTTCAGAAGTCATAGAGCATGTTGAAGATCCGTTTGAATTTTTGCAACTTCTTGCCTCCTCGCTCCAAGAAAGCGGTTTTTTGCTGCTTACAACGCCTAATGCTGAATATGTCAATGATGTGCCGGGCATTTCAAGCTCGCATCTAGAAGAATCAGTTCAGACTGGTGCCCACCACTATTTGCTTTCAGAGAAAGCACTTCAGCTGATGCTCGGGAGGCTAGGCTTTAACAGTGTTGAATTTTTAAAAATAAGCAACAGGATCATTTGTATCGCAAGCATGTCTGTAGATTCAAACACAAGTAATTATAGCAACAGGGGTAACTACATAAGTTTTTTGCAAAATTTTAGTCTTAAATTGACTACAGAAACGGCATTAAAGTCTGGTATATTGTTCAGACTTATTAAAGAGCAGGTTAATAGCGGCAATTTTGAATTAGCTATAGCAACACTACTTTCTTATGAAATAAATGTAAGAGAACGATTTTGTGATATTGACGTTGTAATAGGATCATTGCTGAAAGCATTGAGTGTTGAGAAAATGGGTACACAGCATTTGTTAAAAACTGTTAAACATATTGCCCCATTCAATCTGCCCGTGTTTTTGTTTTACCGTGCTATTTTTAAGATGAATGCGATTCAAGATAATCATGGAGCTTTGGGAGATTTGCAGTCTGCATTTAAAATATTAGCTCTCATGACGCAGCATTTTGATACTTGTAATTCGTGTCTTGAATACAATGAAATGGTTTGGACAGCCAAATTCCATGAAGGGCTTGCCTATTCCCATCTTGGCGAAAAGGAAAAAGCTGCGCGGTGCTTTGAGCATGTACTCGCATACGATACTCCCGAAAGACGCATCCCAAAGTGCATTCCAAGCCAAGAGATATTGCGGCGAGCCGAAAGGGAGCTTCTCTCCATCAGAGGCTATGGACTAAATGAGGGCAGACCTCTTTCGATTGTGGCAGAGAAAGCAATTGGGCATCTCATTGATAAAAATTTTTACTTGGCAGAAATAGCAGAAATTCGCCATACCAAACGCATCTCACAAAATATGGCACCCAAAATTGAAATTGCGTTGCACCATGTGGTGCAAGAAGTCTCTTCTCTCAATGCCAGACTTCGCTATTCGGCAAAACGAGCTGATAACGTTTTTGATTTTGTGCAAAATTCAGTTGCATCGCATGAAAAGCAATTGCGCACGCTGCGTGAAGATATTCTAGAAACTCGAAGCATGTTCCGGCCCTATATTGAGCTTGCGCGCCGGGCTCAAAAAGAAATTATTGCTTTCTCCAGAGGCGCAAGACGCAGTTTGAGCGTTTTCTCTAATGCTGTAAATGCACCATACAAATTGTTGCGCTTTATATGGCGCTTACTGCGACACCCTGTTGATGTGTGGAGCCTAAAAGACTTTGATGATCTACCCGGCTATTGGGAGAATAGAGATGGAAATGGATTTTCATTTCTATTACAAAGCAAAGTCTTGCAGCACATTACGTTGCCAGCGCGGCACATAGACTCTATAGGTGTTCAACTTGGGAAATCTCAAGAAAGCAACACGTGTGGTTTTACCATTGATGTGCTAAGTGCTAAAGGCGAGCTACTGTCGCATGCAGAAGTACTACCTCACCAGGTCAAACCTGAGCAGTGGTGCATTGTGCCCTTGGATTTGAATGCAGAAAAAATTCAAACTAGTGTTACGTTACGCCTGAGCGCATCTGGCGCTGGCATTCCGCCTGCAATTGCAGCTTCCATACTCGAAGGGGCGCGTAGTTTGCAAGTTGGCACGAGCCATATTTGGAATGCCACTTGCAACATCTTCTTCCCTTGTCCTGTAGGATCTGTTCAATCTCTGCGTGACATCCTGATTATTACACCTGACAATCTTGGCAAAACGCGCCTCGGCCTTGCCATGCGCCATTGGGAAATTGCACGGGCACTCTCCATGCTCGGCTTTACCGTGACGCTTACATCATGCGCAATACAAGATGATGATCTTGAGCCTGAGGGCTTTAGGCTCGCCACTTTTGCCCAGGACACCCTCCCCAGCCTGATAGCCCAGCATAGGGCTGTACTCGTACAGGGGCCGGCAATATATCATGTACCTGAGCAAGCCTTTTCATCGCAAAAACTCATAGTTGACATGGTCACCCCCATGCACATGGAGAATGTGGGGAAATCCGAGGGACTCTATAAAGAAGGTTACCTCTGTGCTATTGAGGGCCTCCGCCGAGGCGACTTTTTACTATGCGGCAATGAAAGGCAGCGTTTGTACTGGCTAGGGGTATTGACAAGTCTTGGACGAACAGGAAGCGCAGAGTATGCAAGACATCATGAGTACAGAAACTTAATGGATGTAGTGCCTTTTGGTGTGCGTGAAACACTTCCCTGCCGGAGAGAGCATGGTATTCGCAATACGCAGACTGGCTTTACCCAGGATGACTTTATAATCTTATGGTTTGGCGGTATTTGGGATTGGCTTGATCCTCAGCCCCTGATTCGAGCAGTTCACAGTGCAAACAAACAGAATAGCAAAATAAAGATTTTCTTTTCCATGTTTGCTCCTAAGGGTGGGCAGCCTTCAACCACAGCTGTTGCCGCACGTAATGAAGCGCTAAGGCTAAACGCTCTTGGCACATGCGTGTATTTCCGACCGGAACCAGTACCTTTTGACGACCGTGAAAATTTCTTGCTTGATGCCGATATTGGGGTGTTTTTTCAATTGCCCAACCTGGAGACATCGCTTTCAGCCCGCACTCGGGTGTATGATTATGTTTGGGGTGGATTACCAATACTAATGACAGCTGGAGATGAAACCGCCGAAATGTTGCGCCCGCACCAGCAAGATTTAATACTTGAAAGCTACACTGAAGAATCATTGGCAGATACGTTGCTTAGATATGCCTCAGACAAACGCAAGCAGCGTGAATACAGAGAAAAAATCACGCAATTACGAAAAGAGTTATTATGGAAAAAACAAGTACAACCTCTGGATACATATATACGGTCATTGCGAGATGCTGATGTTAGGTAGCACATCTGTTTACAATGTGCTTTTCAAAGACACTGTTCGTGTATATGAAATTTTGTCGCCTGCATTACAATGGCGATTTTGGAAACTATTTGCCTTAATGCTTTCAGGGGCTTTGCTTGAGGTGACTGCCATCAGCACACTCTCATTGCTGGGGATATCTATTGCAGCGATGGATAATTTTAAAAAGCATCCATTCTATGCCTTGTTGCAAGAAATATTTCCTTCTCTTGATGTGCCAGCCAGTAATAATGCTTATGTAGTTTTATCTATCAGCTGCATTGTATTGCTGGTGTTCATAATAAAAAATATTTTTTCGGCATTGGTTGCTATAAAAACGGCAGGACTTGGAGAAGACATTTCTGTATATATTAGCGAAAAGCTTATGTACCGATACCTGCATTGTACTTATGACGTACATATTTCAGGTTATCGAACTCACTTGGATACTGCTATGCAATCAAGAGAAAGCGTAGCCCCACTACTCACTCAGATGTTGAATGTATATACATATGCGATTACTGCCCTAATTTTACTATTTTTTTTACTTTCAGCAACTCCACTAGCGATAACCAGCAGCATAGTTGTAATTGGATTCATTGCGTGGGCAAGCTACAAATTACAAAAAAAGAACATAGACAATGCTGGAAAAAACATAGCAGGCTCACTCGCTACGCAGTTTAAAATCCAGCAAGACGTTGTTCAAGGCATTCGTGAAGTCCTGGCCTACAGACAACAGAAAACTTTTTATAAGGCATTTTCTCACACTATACGCCATTGCATGCCAAGCCGCATCACTATTGCCATTGCCCCTCCTGTCCCTGGATGGATATTGGAGTGCATGGGCATTTCTATCATTCCCACCACAGTAGCGGTTCTTATTTGGAAAAATGCTGCTGACATGGTGACTATTGCCAGTGTGGTATCACTCGTGCTGCTCTGTGCTTGGCGAATCTTGCCGATGATAAGCCGTTCCTTGTCATCATTCATCGCGATCTCTGGCTTCAGACCAATGGCTTTAATGTTTTTAGATGCGTTGGATTTATTAGAGAAACAACCCAGCGCACCGTTGGCCGAACCAGATCCTACCTTTTGTTTCAACCAAAATATTACATTTGCAGATGTTGGATATGAATATCCCGGCAGCCCCAGCAAAGTATTACACCATGTAAATTTTACGTTAAAGAAGGGAATGCAATACGGTTTTGTTGGAATATCAGGCGCGGGAAAAAGCACGCTTGCCGCTTTGTGTAGTGGATTGCTTACTCCATCTGAAGGACAAATCCTTGTTGACGGAATTCCTCTAGAAGGGGCAAGGCTTGCAGCATATATGAATACCGTTGGCTATGTACCTCAAAATCCATATATATTGCAGGGTTCTGTAGCTGAAAACGTGGCTTTTAGCCAGTGGGGGCTCCCCTACAACCCTAACGATGTATTGGCGGCCTGCCGTCATGCTGCAATCGATTTTGTTCAAAAAATCGAAGAAGTAGAGCGTCCCGTAGGGGCGGGAGGGGCGGGACTCTCTGGAGGCCAACAGCAAAGGCTATCTATAGCAAGGGCCTTGTACGCCAAGCCTGACATTCTCATTTTTGATGAAGCAACGAGCTCGCTCGATCAAGCAAATGAAAAAGCCATTCTGAATACAATATCAACTCTTAAGGGGAAAATGACTGTGATTATGATTGCACACAGACTCGCAACCCTTGAGATGTGTGACTACATATACTGGATTGAAGATGGCTCCATCAAAGAGCATGGAAAAGTTGACATTATGCTTCATAAGTATAAGAAGCAACTTGATGAAAAGTCTTCCATCTAATACATAGCATTAATTGAATATACATAATATTTTACAACATTCATCACGAATAAATAAAAAATAGCACGGAGCGTCAAAACATAACGGCGTTACACCTAAGACAAAATAATTTTAGAAAAAATACAACCACAACAGCAAAGCATCGACAATAAATAAACAAAAAACAGTATATAGTTTAAAAAAATACCATAAGATTCATTACTCGTTATAACACATTACCAGAAAGGCGTACTGCTATATGGACTCAGAAAAATCTTTACGCCAACACATCCTACCCCAATTACGAACTTTGTCGCAAAAGATTCGTGCATTGATAAGCTGCGCAATTGCATTACGCCCATCTTTTATAGTGAATTCCAATAAAATCATACCTGGTTATTTACTATATCAGAGCGATAATCCATGTCAAGCAAGTAAAGTTTGCCTATTTTCACACTTTAACGCCAAAAATCGTGTAGATGAGAGCACAATTGATTATCTTCGCGAGCTAAAATCAATTGGGTTTCTTGTAGTATGCATTTCAACATCCCACTTAAGAATATCAGATATAAACAAGTTAAGTTATTACTGCCAGATAATAATCGAGCGCGACAATATCGGACTTGATTTTGCATCTTGGAAGTGCGCTACAGAAATGTTTCCCACAGTATGGGAAGCGAAAGAGTTACTACTTGCCAATGACAGCGTCCTCTGCATTGGCAAACTTGCTCCTGTATTTTCTGTTATGGATAAAGTTGTCTGTGACTTCTGGGGGATGACGGCATCGCAAGAGCGCTGCCTACATTTGCAAAGTTATTTTATCTGTCTGCGACGAGCCGTGACGCAAAGCAAAGCGTTCCGATCCTTCTGGGCAAAAATGCGAGCCTTGAATTCCAGAGATGTCATAATCAGGCGCTATGAGAGCACACTAACATTAAAACTACTTTTATCTGGATTTGTCGGAGCAAGCTTTGTTCCTTTAAGTTGTACAGCAGATGCTAAAAAATGTAATCCAACAATGACATTTGGCTTTAACCTATGGCACTATTTTGGAATGCCATTGTTAAAAAAACGCCTCATAAATGAAAACCCAGAGCACTCCTCCCTTGATAATTGGCAGATGAGGTCTTCTTTGATGGATAGTGCAACATCAATTGATGTTCTTTTGCCAACATGCAATGGTGAACGCTGGCTACCTTCTATGCTATCAAGCCTGTTATGGCAAAAAGGAATTAATTGTAAAATAACCATTAGAGATGATGCGTCTGATGATAACACGCGGAGCATATTAGAGTCTGCAAGCAATACATCGACAAATGTGAATTGCGTGTTTGGCAATAAACGCATTGGTGTCGTTGCGAACATTTCAGAGTTGTTATCAATCTCAGAAATGAATCAATCATCCCAATATTTTGCATTAGCAGATCAAGACGACATTTGGTATTTGCACAAATTACACATGCAATATGTGGAAATGAAGCGCTTAGAATCACATTATGGAGACAACATTCCATTATTAGTTTGCTCAGATGCTAGAGGCATAGATGAATTTGACAATGAATTATTTTCTTCCTTTCTAAAATATATGAAAATACCACATCAATGGGGAGATACCTTGCAGCAAAACCTTGAGCTTTCACATGTTCTAGGATGCTCTGTAATGGGCAATGCTCCACTTCGGCGTTTAGCCCTGCCAATACCCCAACAACAAGATATTTTTATGCACGATTGGTGGCTGTTATTGGTTGCAACCTGTTTTGGAAAAGTTTTCTGCATGCAGAAGCCTACATTGGATTATCGGCAGCATTCCACTAATTTTCTTGGTGCTCCCAAAAGAAAAACATTTAAAGAAAGCATCTGCAGATCGCTCGATAATGCTCGGCGCACTCAGCGACAAGCAGCAACTTTTTTACAGCATTATCAAGACAAGCTCACGACTGAGCAATATAAAATTATTGAAGCATGGGCACAGATGCCGGAAAAACGCTATTTGCCCCGCCTAGCAAGTCGTGTGCGCTGGCGTTTTTGGAAACCAGGATTGCGCTGGATAGTTTCTTAGCCATAGTAGCTGACATCAAAATAGGTCGTGTACATGAAAGTTGGCGTTGTTATTTTAAACTATAATGGCTGGGAAGATACCCTATTTTGTGTTGAATCTGTGCTTGCGAGCGCAGACGCGCCAACATGGATAGTAATTGTAGATAACGCATCGGTAAACGATTCCGTTAGTAAAATTAGACAGTGGGCTGCGGGGGATTTTGATTCATTAGTAAGTAAACACCCAATGATAACGCCTTGCACAAAGCCCATTACGTTAATTGACGACACCAGCTATTATGCTGAGCCTGATTCGTCTTCATACCGCAAGACCGTTGTCTTGTTACAAACCCCTATTAACAAGGGGTATGCCGCTGGCAACAATTTAGGACTCAAGTTTCTTATGGAACAGGGTGTAGATGCGGTATGGTTGTTAAACAATGATACTATTGTTGATAAATTTGCATTAGGTGCAATGTATCAGAGGCTTTTTTCAAAGAATAAGCCTGGCTTATGTGGATCACTTGTGTGTTATATGAATACAAATTTAGTGCAATGTAGAGGTGGCGGCAGAACTAACCCTTGGACAAGCCTGTCTCATCTTAGTGGCTACAAAATAAGTGTTCATAAGATTCATGGCGAAAAGCCTGAAGAAGTTGAAAATAACTTAGACTTTATTTACGGCGCGAGTGTGATGGTGAGCCGCAAATTTATTGAAACCGTAGGGCTTATGGATGAACGTTATTTCCTTTATTGTGAAGAACAAGATTGGGCCTATAGTGCAAAAGGAAAATTTGACCTTGCCTACGCTCATGACGCTGTTGTATATCACAAAGAAGGTGCTTCAACAGGATTTTCAAACAATACAATTAAGGCCAGCGCGTTGTTGTTGTTAGTGAGAAGCCGTTTGCTGTTGACATTAAAGCACTATCCCTTGAGGTTACCTATTGTCATCTGTAGCATGCTTTTTGCGGCTATCCGTATGTTCTACAGAAGACTTCATCTTTAAATATAAATTGTGGTCTTGCGGCTAGTAATTTTTTTCTTGAGCCTTTTGGGGGTGAGCTTAATGTCGGATGACCTTCCCCACTAAAAGTATGCCATTGAAAAGTTAGTACTCCTTCATAGGCACACAAAATGAATGAAGGATATGCTCTACAATAATCGCACTAAATGCATACGAATGTTATTCATCAATTTTTAAGGATATATTACTCTTTCAAGAACACCAGAGTAACATTTCAAACCGAGCTGAAAGCCCTGTCCAGCACGATGATGGGCGGGGTTTTGTCGTTTTGTTATCGCAGAAGGATTTTCATATGAATCAATACCAGTCAGAAAGCATCACAGATCTGGCCAAGGCTCTGCTTAACGTGCAACGTACCGTACAACCTGTTACAAAAGACGCTGAAAATCCCTTCACCAAGAGTTGGTACGCCAGCCTCAACAGCGTCATGGACGGCTGCCGCGATGCTCTCATCGAAAACGGCATCTGGCTATGCCAGTACCCTTGCCTGTGGAGCAGCCCAACTCCATAGTGCTGGTTGCCAAGCTGACCCACGCGGAATCAGGACAGTGGGAAAGCTCTCTTGCAGTGGTTCAGCTGCCTAAGGCTGACCCGCAGGGTATGGGATCAGCCATGACCTATGCGAGGAGGTACGCTTTAACCGCCATGTTGGGCATGGTAACTGAAGATGACGATGGTGAAGGTGCTAAAAATGGTAAAAAGTCGCCTACACGGCCCAAATTGCCCGTAATTCACCCTGAATCGCAAAAAGGGCAACAACGCAACCTATCGTTCAACCCCCTCAAATCGCCCGTCAGCCAGCCTTGAAAGCCTTCCACCGCTTGAGGGTGTCACCTACCAGCAGGTTACTGCCCAGGACGCGAGGCCTTGCATCATTGCCACTGGCAACACGCAGGCTAAAAAAGAATTACTGACCGGTTCGGGCTTCCGCTGGAACCCGCAGAGAAAATTGTGGTGGAAGTATGTCGATGCCGCATAGCAAAAATCAAAATACCGAGTGAAAGGGCTGCCTGATGGCGGCCCTTTCGCTTTTATGGAGATAACTCACGGAACAGAAAGACCGCACGGAAGGATTACGGGCGTTGATCAGACAGGGCCTGCAAGCCGTCGCCCACAAAGACACACTTGCCCATCTGGGCGACCGTTCCAACTATGTGGGAATGAGCGATATTGGCCAGCACTGGGAATGCCCCCAGGCGGCACTGGCAAGAAAGGTGCTCCCCACCACAAACAGCCTGGAACGCCTGCTTACGCTGCAGCGAGGGCACTGGTTCGAATCTGGGGTTGGGCAGGCACTGGCATCGTTGGGCCTGCATGTTTTGCCCCAGCTTGAGATTAACTGGCAGCATCAGGGCGTGCCCATCAAAGCTCATCTTGATTTTGTGCTTGTCTGGGGTGCGCCCGTTAACGCCATTCGCATTCTGGAAGTGAAAAGCACCGACAAGCTGCCCAGCATCCCGCACGACTCCCATCTGCTGCAACTGCACGGACAGATCGGCCTGCTAACAAAAGCATGGAGCAAGCCCGTTTTCAGCCTTCGTGCTGAGGACGGTACGCTTCTGCATGAGAAGATGACCTTCCCTCAACTTTGCCGTGCCCAGCTTGGTCTTGAGATGCCTTCAACTGCTGCCAAGACAAGCATAGAAGCATGGTTGCTGTGCCTTTCCATGAAAGAGGTTAAAGCGTTCGGCCCCTATGGCTTCAATCAGGCCATGCTGGATACTGCCCTTGACCATGCGGCGCAGCTTTGGGGAGAACTTACAGATTTCCGCGCCGGACACATAACCCTGGCACAGGTTGATTGCGCTCAGGGCTTTTACCCGTTGTGCTCGTACTGCGAACACAACGGTGACTGCACCAAATTCCCGCAAGGCGTACAAATGCCCCAGTGGGAACCAGCTCTGGAAAAGCTGGCTGCCCTCAAGGAACAGCGCACGACCTTAGATAATGAAATCAAAGAAATGGAGACGGTGCTCAAGCTTGTTCACCGCCAGGCTGGCACACAAGATTGGGTAGACACGGGGACCTACCGATTCCGCATGTCTGTGGCAGCAGGTCGCACTACTTTAGACAGGGATTCACTGCGGGAGGAGTTGGCCGAGATTTTTCATGAGGAGCATCTGGGCGGCATCGACGTGGACACCTTGCTGGCCCGTTGCGAGCGCACAGGCTCACCTTTCGAAAAATTGAGCAATTCGCCCATAAACTGAAAAATAGGGTGCTCATGACCATCCCCTCACTTTTAGCACGTTCGCCACAACCGCCCCGTCCTGGGGCATTTTTCGTTTTAAGGAGCTAGGCATGAATACTATCGACGACCTTAGTACCCTGCAGCCTACGGATCTTGATACCGGTGAGGTCTTCAGCGGCAATCCCTCCGGCACCACGGTCAGGGGCTACGCCGTACCTTCGGCCTACACCCCGTCCATTGACCACGACTATATCTTCCATGAGTCCAGCCGCGATGTTGTGGTCTGGTTTCTTAATGCACAGGAACCGCTGTACGTTTTCGGCCCCACAGGCTGCGGTAAAACGACATGCATCAAGCAGCTGGCAGCCAGACTTAACCATCCGGTATTTGAGGTCACCGGACATGGGCGACTGGAGTTTGCCGACCTGGTTGGTCACCTGACAGTCAAAAACAGCAACATGACCTTTGAATACGGCCCGCTTGCGCTTGCCATGCGCTACGGCGCACTTCTGCTGCTGAATGAGATCGACCTGACCTCACCTGAAATAGCCGCAGGCCTGAACAGCGTGCTGGACGGCTCCCCCCTGTGCATAGCGGAAAACGGCGGCGAACTGATTGTGCCGCACCCCATGTTCCGATTTGTGGCTACAGCCAATACCAATGGAGGTGGCGATGACACCGGCCTCTACCAGGGCACCCAGCGGCAGAATCTTGCATGGCTGGACCGCTTTACTATCTGCGAAGTGGGCTACCCTTCTGCCGATGTAGAAAAGAGTCTGCTTACCCGGCGTTTCCCATCGCTGCCCGAATCGTTGTGCGCCACCATGGTGGACTACGCCAATGAAGTTCGCAAGCTGTTCATGGGCGAGGCTTCCACCAACAATATGACCAATACCATTGAGGTCACCTTCTCCACACGCAGCCTGCTGCGCTGGGGGGATCTGACCGTTCGTTTTCAGCCGCTGGCCCATCAAGGCATACAGCCCGTCACCTACGCCCTTGACCGGGCGCTGGCATACCGTGCAAGCCGTGAAACCCGCGCCATGTTGCACGAGCTGGCTCAACGCATGTTCCCACAGCAGGTCGAGGCTGAAGGTCCCAACGCTACATATACCAACAGCGTAAAATAGGAGGCTATAATGACACAGCTTGTTTCTGACATCCGCATTTTGGACAATTTGCTGGCCCTTAACCTTAACGTCAGCTTGTGGTCTGCCCGCCGCAAAATGAGCCAGGAAGATCTGGGCGGCGCAGAGCTGCCCCCCGAAGATCTGGCTTCTCTGGGCTCAAAGCGCATTGCTGACCCGGAGAACCTCAAGGTGTTCGGCACGCTCAAGGCCCGTGCCTTCAACTACCTTGACCGGCACGGGGTACGGTTCATGTCTGGCTGGGCCATCCCCGAAGAAAAAGCCGGCGAAATCGTACAGGAGCTGCTCAACATCCGCACCGAATTCCAGAAAGAAAAGGAAGCTTTTCTGGCTGGCTATGACCAAAAGGTGCAGGCGTGGATTGAGAAACACCATCAGTGGGGCGAAATTATCCGCAACTCCCTCGTGGGGCCTGACTATGTACGCGCCCGCATGGATTTCCGCTGGCAGCTGTATAAGGTCGCCCCGCTTGAGCAGCACACAGACAACACCGCTGTGCTGGAAGCCGGTCTGGCAGAAGAGGTACAGGGCCTCGGCGGCACCCTGTTTGATGAGGTGGCCAAGTCGGCTGACGATATATGGCGCAGGGTTTATCACGGCAAGACGGAGGTAACCCACAAAGCGCTCTCTCCGCTGCGTACCCTGCATGCCAAGCTCACGGGCTTATCTTTCGTAGAGCCGCATGTGGCCCCGGTGGCTGACATCGTGCAGGCTGCACTGCTGCGTATGCCCAAGAAAGGGAATATCACCGGCACAGACCTGCTGCTGTTGCAGGGGCTGGTCTACCTGCTCAAGGACAGTACGGCTCTTGTGCCCCACGCCCAAAAAGTTATTGAGGGGTATGGCCCCGCATTTGTGCTGGATGCCCTGTTGGCTGGTCCGGGAGTTATTGCTGAGCAAGACGGCAGCTCAATGCTGGTAGACGGTGCAGCTGATGGAGATGACGACGAACCCATTCTGCCTGATATTCCTGCAGTAGACAGCGCATTGCCTCATCCTGCTATCCAAAGCCTGGGCCTGTGGTGATTGCCATGATTCGAACAAAAGACGTTCTTAACTGCCTGCCACTTTTGGCATCCATTCTGGGTGACCGCTATGGCGTGCAGGTGCGTATTGGCGGCAAGGAAGCCTGTACCAACGGTAAGGTAATTCACTTGCCCTCATTGCCCATGGATTGTGAGCCTGAATTGCTGGCATTGGCGAGGTCGTTTGTGGATCATGAATCCGGCCATATTCGACACACTGATTTTAGCGTGCTGCAGGCCGCCAACCTTGCCCCTGTGACCTTCAACCTGATCAATTGCCTTGAGGATTGGCGTGTTGAAAAGAAGCTGTCGGGCATTTTCCCCGGCTGCCGGAGGAACCTGAACTGGCTGATACGACGATTCTTTGTAGAGCAAGCACAGCCAAGGGCCGGGGGCGATTCCCCGGACCTTGCTGTTTTGGACTATGTGCTGCTGACAGTGCGGGCCTGGGATGTGGATGAGGTGACCCCGGCACGCCAACACGCGGCAAGCATCGTGGAGCAGCACTTCCCCAGCTTGATCGGGGCTCTGGATGCCATTTTGGTCAAGGCCTACTGACCTTACCCCACTGCGTATATCACTTTTAAGTTAGTGGTTTTCAATGAGTTACAGGTTATATTCTTTGCGCGAAATTCTTCC